>JAGVNC010000098.1 GCA_020053475.1 Candidatus Omnitrophota bacterium
AACGTGCCTGGCATAATAATTTTAAGCTCTCAGGAAGCTTAAGGAATTAGGACATTTTTATTTTGGTAGAACTAGGACATTTTAATTTTGGCTTGACACGAGGTAAAGTTTAGGTTGACTTTTTAACGGTTGATTTTACAATAGGAGCATTATATTATTCTAAGGAGGATAAAAATATGGCCCGTTATTTGATGCTTTGCTTTTCTGTAATTTTATTTTTGTTTAATGGTTGCGCATCAGCAGCAAAACATAAGCAGCTTGTCCAGGATGATACGGCTGATAGAATTACTGTTGGCAAGGTGCAGCGCGAGATAAAAGTCGGCATGCCTTCAGCAAGTGTGGCTGAAATACTCGGGTCTCCCAATGTTGTATCCACCGATGAAGAAAGACGGGAAGTTTGGATATATGACAAAATTTCTACCGAAGTCTCCTATTCGACAAGTGAAAGCGGCGCGACATTGCTTCTGATCGGCGGGAGCGGCTCATCCGGTGCCCGTTCGACAACCCAAAAAACATTGACCATCGTTGTTAAGTTCGACAATGAAGGCAAAGTTCGTGATTTTGCGTATCACTCATCTAGTTTCTAAGAAAGGATTGTGTGGTGAGGAAATTTCTTGGAATTGTTTTTCTGCCTTTACTTCTTTTAGGCTGCGCCACTTCCTACCCCCTGGATCTATTTAAAATAAGTGAAAATAGTTTGCAGCTCAGATCCTTGCAGACGAGGATCTTTGATACTTTAGATGAAGAAAAAATAATTACGGCTTCTGCGGAAGCGCTCCAAGACATAGGCTTTACAATAGATAATAGCGAGACGAAATTGGGCTTCATGTTGGGTATTAAAGATGTTGATGCAACGCAAAAGGGGCAAGTTGTAGGAGCCGTTTTCCTTGATATTTTAAGCGCCGCTGCCGGAGTTTCATCCAATTATTATGGCCAAGCTGACGCTGTGCAAAAGGTAAAGGCATCAATAATAATAAAATCCAGCAATGATGAAAAACAAACAGCGGTAAGGATTACTTTTCAGCGATTGGTGTGGAATAAAATGGGCCTTCTGTCGAGGGTTGAATCTATAAAAGACGAAGAGATGTATCAGGCGTTCTTTGAGAAGTTATCAAAATCAGTATTCTTGGAGGAGCATAAGATATGAGGGGGAAAATAGCCTTATTTATTGTTCCTGTTTTATTGTTATTCGTAAGTGGCTGCGCTTCGACGACTCAGCAGGTTTTCACATCGGAGGAAAGCCAGGCTAAGTTGAGAAGCGTGCAAACGCGGGCTTTTGACACAAATGATAAGAATAAAATGATGAGGAATGTTATCAGTACTTTGCAAGACTTGGATTTTGTTATTGATAACGCAGATCTTCTGTTGGGGTCAGTATCCGCGACAAAATTTTCTAATAACCAGGCCGTGAAGGCGATGGTTACTGTTAGGGATCGGGGAGAAAAACAATTGTTGGTTCGTTTAACTGTGCAATATGGCCTTAAAGCGATAGAAGACCCAGTGCCTTATCAGGATTTTTTCAATGTGTTAGGGAAAGCCATTTTTTTAACAGCCCAACAGGTCGATTGATTCCTTCAGGAAATTTCTTTGCGCAATCTTATTATTTTCAGCCTTTTTATTAGTTTAGCATGTTCGGGTTGTGTTTTTCTTGCGGCTGGTGCTGTTGGGGGATATATAGCAGCAAAGGCAGGATCAAAGGATCCCAAGAGCCAAAAAAGAAAATTAAAATTATCGGAAATGCAAAGGCGCAATCTTGAAATTAAAGAAGTAGAAAGCAACGATAGAGAAGATTTCCTGAGGGCGGTAGTAACTGTTTTTCAAGACAGGGGTTATATGATCCAAGCTTCAGATTATACGGGAGGCATAATAACCGCTCTCAATCAAGAACCATTCCTGCAAGTTACAGCCACTGTTGAATCTTTTACAAAAACACGTATAAAGATACGAATTGCCATGAGCGACCGCGAAGGGATTATCGAAGATGAAGAGATGTTCGGCAAATTATTTGATGATATCCAAACAGAAGTCTTTAGACGTTCAAATTTGAGATAACTTTGTACATTGCTTCGGTATTTATTACTTCCCGAAATGGGCAGAATACCACTGGCAAGTCCGTGGGTATCTATTGGGGGAGCGTGCACCGTAATCCAATCGAGTTAAGGTTCAGGCGTGTTCGCGATTCCGACGTTGACGCCTTTCTTTTTTTGTGGTATCCTTTAGTAGGAAAGTAGGAAATAGTATGAAATGGAGGGGTTGATGGTCACGCGGATGAGGGAAAAAGGCCAGGTAACGATCCCGGCGGATATCCGGGAATCACTGCATTTGTCAAAGGATTCTCTGTTGTCTATTGCCAGGGTGGGGGATGGGATCCTTCTGACTCCTAAGCCTTCCGTTTTTGAGTCTGTTTCCGCTAAGTTTTCGAAAGCCGCTGCAAAAAAAGGCATTACTCTTCAAAGCCTCCTCAAAGACCTGAAAAAAAACCGGCATAACGAGCCTTAGGTGTGGGCATTTCTCAATACAGGATTTTCTTCGATACAAGCGTGTATATTGCCGCGTTGCTTTCCCCCCGCGGGGCCGCGGGAGAACTTGTGCGCTTAGCCGAAGCCGGCATTATCCGGATGGTTGTTTCTGAAACGGTGATCATCGAGGCCGATCGTGTTGTGGCCGTCAAATTTCCGGAGCTTATTCAGGAAAGCCGCGGGCTGTGGAAACATCTTAACCCCCAGATCGCGCCAGATCCGGTAGGGAGTCAAATCAAGCCATTTTTGGATCAATTACCCAGAGGCGATGCGTCAATTCTCGGCGCGGCCCATTTGGCAGAGGTTCAAGCGTTTGTTACATGGAACACGCGCGATTTCCTGGCCCCCGGTGTTTCGTCGCTCGTTAATTTTCCTATTGTTGTCCCGGCGGATTGCCTTAAGCTTTTTAGGAAATGGATAGAACCTTTTTTGGGTTGAGGGGGGAAGTAGTTCCGAGGACACCCTTCGCTTTGCTTTGGGCTTCGCGTGCCGAATTAATAAAACATTAAAGCTGTTCCCCTCATTGACAAACTATACATAATCATGTATAGTTTTAGCGGAGGTGTGAATATGACGATTACGATTCCTTTAACAGAGCTTCGCCCTAAATTGCCGCAAATCATGGACAGGATCTCCAAGCGGTTTGACCGGTGTGTGATTACCCGCCACGGCAAGCCGGAAGCCGTTCTTTTATCTGAAGAGGATTATGAAGGCCTTTTGGAAACTATTGAAATCCTCTCCGATAAAGAAGCGGTGAAAAGGATTAAAAAAGCCAAGGCCGAAATCAGGAAGGGGAAAACGGTCCCGCTTCCCTCGCTGCGCCAACACATTGAGCATGTATAAGATAGAGATCGCTGGCTCCGCCGGCAAAGAGTTACAGCGTATTTATCAGTTTGACCAAGATCTTTACGCGCGGTTAATCAACGCCATTGAATCGCTCGCCGCCGACCCTTTCCAAGGGAAAAAACTCAAAGGGAAATTTGACGGAGATTATTCTCTGCGGGTGGGCAGTTATCGGGTTGTTTATGGTGTTTTTAAAGACAGGCTTTTAGTGATCATTATCGATGTCGGCCACCGCCGGGAAATATACCGCTAAGTTGAATTGTTGTTGGCCAACAACAATCTGCCCTAACATCGGCTGCTAAGACCTCCACAGGATTTTCTAAAAAACATTCGATATCAAACAATTTCTTCCTATAATAGTTTTAATGAATATTCTTTATTTAGTGGCTTGCGTTGTTGTTGGCGGGAGGATTTTGACCCGCTGTTTCCAGTCGGTCGGGAATGTCTCTTGGCAAAATTTTGCCGATCCTTCACTAACCGGGCCATTGTTGATCAGCCTGAGTACCTACGGATTGATCGCGTTCTTGAGCTTCTTATTGGCTAAGGTGTTGAGAAATTTTTTGGTGTCAGGTATTTTTGCCGCTCTTCTTTTGGGGCTTTATTGCCTCGTCCTCATTAATAATTTAACGCTCAACATTAAAGATTTTTGGCTCATCCATTCGGTTTTTGCCGGGCTTATTCTCTTGATTGTTTCCCAGCGCCACCGCTTAGTCTTTACCCCGTCCCGAGAAAAGCGTCCGCCTTTTCAAAACATCGCCCAAAATATCCTGATCGGCCTGTGGCTCCTTCATTCCGTTTCATATTTTCTGGAGAAAAATTTTACTCACGGCCGAGAGCCTTACGGGGATGAGATTCCTTTGTGGTTTATCGCCGCCAAGAATATGGGAGAAGGGGGGACGTTCTTTGCCCAGACGACGGGCTACGGCGATGGAGGTCTGCATCCTTTTTGTGTCCCATTTTTCTCGGCTCTGCCTAATCTTTTTTGGGGAACGAATATTACGGCGTCGTATTATTTTATGCCTTTGATCGTGATTGCCCTTTTGTGGATGGCCTTAAATCGAATCAAAGATGACCGCTGGGCCTTTTTGTTTTTTTACGTGAGTTTTTTTGCCGTCTTTAACAGCCGATCGTGGCTAACCCATTTGATGTATCAGCTCGTTTTCGGGGACGGGGTCGCCTCGGTCATGGTATTGGCGGTTCTATTGGAAATTTATTACGCGAGCAAGAGGGAACACCTCAACGTGTTTCACTTTGCCGGGCTGAACCTTCTCGTCGGGCTTTTAGGGGTGAGTAAGCCCCCGGTGACATACATTTTCCCATTGCTGTTAATTCCGCTGTACGGATTATGTTTTAACAAAGTCCTTTGGCCGCCCAAATTAAAATCACTGATCACGCTGGGGGCGCTCGCGTTGTGCGCTCTGCCTAATACGCTCTGGAGGCTGTTTACGCGGGTCAATGAGATCAAGCAGATCCAACTCTCGGGATTTGATTTAAAAACATACGTGTCACACCTGCTTCATCCCTATACGGAATTGCTGTACAAATGTTTTCTTAATATTGCCGTTGATGCCGATATGTTGGCGTATTACGCGTTATTGAGTGCGGCCATGGTGATCATTTTTCGTCCCAAAGGCATTCGTCTCCTTTTTGTGCCTTTATTGCTGCACTTTTTATTGCTCGTCAATTATTACGCCTACATTTATTATCAGGGAGATTGGGGGAGTTTCATGCGGTATTTTTTGCCCATCGTCCCGGCGTTGTTCTTTGTTGCAGGGCTGACGTTTGAGCATTGGATCAAGTGGATCGGCCAGAAAGATTGGGCGGGGTGGCAAAAAATCACGTTGGCGGCGATTAGTTTGGCGATTGTTTTTGTTAAACTTTTTTAACAACACACCATTAACAAGGAGAGGGGGATGAGGAACATCACAAAAGTATTTGTAGGCCTAGTGCTGCTGGGATTGATGGCCGTTCCCACGGTGCAAGCCGAAGACACCTTTATACAGCTCTCGATTTTAGATCCCATTCAATTATTTCCCAACGATTATGATGTGCAGGGAATCCGCCTCAACATTCTTTATGGAAATAACGCCAACGTTTCCGGAGTGGATTTAGGGTTGGTCAACAAAGTTACCGGCGATATGCATGGGCTTCAGTTGGGCGTTGTCAACTTGGTCGATGGCCATGTGCGCGGGCTTCAATCCGGCTATGTCAATGTCGTGCAGGGTGATTTTATCGGCTGGCAAGATGGTTGGGTGAATGTCACCCGCGGTGATTTTACTGGATTGCAAACAGGGTTCTTTTATAACACCGCCGAGCATATGAATGGCCTGCAAGTTGCCCTTTGTAACCATGCCGGTAATCTCGACGGGCTGCAAATCGGGCTGTTGAACTTTAACGACAATCGCGATCCTTTAGGGTTCTTCCCGATTGTTAACTTTTCGTTCTAAATAAGGGAGGCAGCGCTTTATTTTTATTAAAAATAGGCTGCTGTTTTTGTGATTTTATGACAGAGATTACCGCCGTTATTATTACCAAAAACGAAGAGCAGCAGATCAGCCGCTGCCTGGATTCCTTGAAATCGTGGGTGAAGGAAATCATTGTTATCGACGATGGATCGACCGACCAGACGGTGAGCTTGGCCCAAAAGGCCGGCGCCAAAGTGATTGTGCAAACGTCCAAGGGAAACTTCGACGGCCAGCGCAATAAAGGAATCGATGAAGCCAGCTCGTCGTGGGTCTTCCAGATGGATGCTGATGAAGTGGTGCCTGCACAAGCGGCCCGGGCCATTAGCGATGCGTTGGCCCAGAATCAAGATTTTGTTGCCTTTACATTGACTCGCCGCGATTTTATTTTTGGTATTCCTTTAACCCATATTATCAATGCTCCTTGTGTCAAAATTTTTCGCAAAGACAAGGGCAGGTATGCCAGCCATAAAATCCATGAAATTCTGAAAATCGATGGGCCGATCGGCCATATTGCGACAATCATTGACCATTACAATATCGCGTCCATTTCGCAAACATTGGAAAAATATAATTATTACACGGATGTGGAAAGCCGGGTTTATTTGGAAGAGAATCCTGACATTCAACTAGCCGACCTTAAAAAGAATTTAATGGGCCGGACCGCGAAATTGTTTTATAAAAATTACATTAAACAAAAAGCTTACAAAGACGGGATTTACGGCCTGATTTGGGCCATCCTGCATGGGTTCTATATTCTTTTGCATTGGTTGAAGATTACCGAAGGGGCGATCAACAAAAAACGGCTTAAGCCCTGATTTTGGCTTTAAAATCTTGGGAAAGTCTTTGCTTGTTCCAGAGCCCTATGTTATAAATAGTATTAATTATTATTTCATTCATTCGTGCTTTTTAGGGGGGAAAGATGATTGATCATTTTTTAAAATTTTTGCACGGCTCCACGCAGAGAAAATTTACGGGAAAAACAGTCCTCGTTGTGGACGATAACCCAACGGATCGCACGTTAATCCGTAATATCCTCATGAAACAAGGGTACAAAATTGTCCAGGCGGTCAATGGGCAAGAAGGGCTGGAGATCGCGCGCCGGGACCGCCCCGATCTGATTCTTTTGGATTGTGAAATGCCGATCATGGACGGGAATGCCATGTGCCGTCTTTTAAAAAATGACGAAGAATTAAATAAAATCCCCGTGATTTTCCTTACCGGCCTTAATACACCCCAAAATATTATCGATTGTTTTGATGCCGATTGCGAGAATTATCTTGCCAAGCCTGTTAACTCTAAGATTTTATCAACTCAAATCGAGACCGCCTTAGAAGGATACTCATCCACCTGATTCATCTTCGTTAGGACATCCTATGTTTGATCTTAAGCTCATTCGAGAAAATCCCGCCGACGTGCGGGCGCGGTTGGCATCGAAGAATGTTGAATTCGACGGCGAAGCCTTGCTTCAATTGGATCGCCAGCACCGCGAGATCATGGCGCGCGTTGAGGGGCTCCGCAGCCGGCAAAATGCCGCCAACGATGAAATCTCGCAGCTGTTGAAGCAAAAAAAAGATGCCAAAGAGAACATTGCCGCGATGA
Organism: Candidatus Omnitrophota bacterium; assembly: GCA_020053475.1. GTDB lineage: Bacteria > Omnitrophota > Gorgyraeia > Zapsychrales > Zapsychraceae > JAGVNC01. The sequence continues at coordinate 7,427 of JAGVNC010000098.1, forward strand.
AAACCATCTCGGCACAGATTGGCCGCCTGGAGCCGGAACTTAAGGAATTAAAATCCCGGATTGACCAGCATCTGATGGGAATCCCCAATCTGCCGCATCCTTCCGTGCCCGTCGGGGATACCACAAAGAACAAAGTTGTCCGGGCGTGGGGAGAGGCCAAGAAATGTTCGTTTAAACCGAAAACGCATATTGAGCTGGCCGAGAGCCTGGACATTGTTGATTTTAAGCGCGCGGCAAAAATCACGGGGTCCAATTTCATCGTGTATAAAAATGCCGGGGCGCGCATGGAGCGGGCGCTGTTGAATTTTATGCTGGATGTGCATACACAGGACAATAAATATAAAGAAATTTTTCCTCCGTTCCTTGTCAACCGCGCGTCAATGACGGGCACAGGCCAGCTTCCCAAAATGGAAGAAGACATGTATAAACTCAAGGATGAGGATTTGTTTTTGATTCCCACGGCCGAGGTCCCGGTCACCAATTTGCACCGTGATGAAATTTTGAGCGAAGAAGAGCTGCCGATTTATTATGCGGCTTATTCGGCGTGTTTCCGCCGGGAAGCGGGGTCCTACGGGAAAGATACCAAAGGGCTCATGCGCGTGCACCAGTTTGATAAGGTTGAGTTGGTGAAATTTGTTAAGCCCCAACATTCTTACGACGAGTTGGAACAGTTGGTCAACGACGCGGAAGGGATTTTGCAGAAGCTGGGCTTGCCTTACCGTGTGGTGATGCTCGCCAGCGGGGATTTGAGTTTTGCCGCCGCCAAATGTTATGATCTGGAAGCTTACGCGGCGGGGCTTGATCAATGGCTGGAGGTTTCCAGTTGCTCCAATTTCGAAGATTTTCAGGCCCGACGATCCAATATCCGGTTTTCCGCCAAAGGCGGGACGGGGAAGGGCGGAAAGAAGACAATGCTTGTCCATACGTTAAACGGTTCAGGGGTGGCATTGGCCCGCACGATGATTGCCATCCTGGAGAATTATCAGACGGAAGAAGGGGACGTCACGATTCCTTCTGTTTTGCGGCCGTATATGGGGGGAATGGATAGGATTGAAAAGTAAGTTTCTCGTCGCTCGTCTCTAGTCTCTAGAGACGAGAACCGAGAGACTTTAACAAGGAGGCCAAACGTGGGGGAGACAATTTTAAATATTCTTAAGTTCTTGATGGCAATTGCCTTAATGCCGATTGTCATTGCCTGCACATTGGGGGGATATGAACACTTGGCCGAATACCCGGTGCATATCGCTCCATTTTTTAAGTGGGGATTAATCGCGTTTTTCTTGACGTATGTGTTTATCTATCAATTCACGGGGGTGTTTGCCGTGGGCCAACAATTGATGAGCGGCCTCTTTAGGTTTTTAGCTCCGTTAGACCAGTTTATCGCTTATTGTATCCCTTTTTATACGTCATTGATTCTTTTGGTCTATGTGATCCTTGACAAAATGTTTGACGCCACCCAATATAGCCATTATTTTCTTTTCTTTGCCGGCTTTGCGTTTGCCATGCATGTCCTTTTGGTCGCCCATGACCTGCAACAAAATGGGGCGAATAAGGCCACGTACTTTTTTACGATGAGTTTGGTGTACATCATTAATATTTGCGTGATTGTTTTTTACCTGGATTGGGTTTCGCGAGAATGGACGATCCTGCCATTTATCCAAGATGTCGCCGGCAGAGCCATCGATATTTATTTAATGGTTTTTGAGAGAATGATAGCGACAACATAGGTTGATTTAGGTTCATGGGAGTAAGTTGCCGAAGCGAGTAGGGGCATAAGGCCCTAGTCGAATGGAAGTAAAATAGGCTAAAGCCCGATGACCAAAGACCATCCCCGATTCTGAGCCCTATAATTTTTGACTAAATAAGACCTCTCATCCCGAAAAACAGGATTCGAGGTCCTTAAAATTTTATTTCATAAAATTTTTCGGAGAGGTGGCTGAGCGGTTGAAAGCGGCAGTCTTGAAAACTGTTAGGGGTGCATAACCCCTCCTGAGTTCGAATCTCAGCCTCTCCGTTAATTTTTTTTTGCGCAAAGGTTGTGTCAGGCTTGCCCGGTTGCCAACGCTTCTTGAGCAAAGAGGATGGGTTGAAAGGGTTAATCTGGGTGGGTACAGCGCCCTCTTGACGCTTGCTTGATTAGATGTTATCATTGTTTCAGATTATATACAATTATGTATATTAAATGAAACATTACGATGCGCTTTCAAGAAACCTACAGAAAACTCGTTGAAAAAAAATATTATGTCTTCTCGTTTGAAGATCTGTGCGTTTTTTATACCAAAGAAAAACGCAGCAGCCTGCGGCAGTATTTATCCCGCTGGAAGAAACAGGGATGGATTGGGTCTTTAAGAAATGGCCTGTATGAATTGACCTTTCCCGAAGGCCGCGGCGTTCCCGATTTTTTTATTGCCAACAAAATGTACGCGCCATCCTATATTTCCCTGGAAACAGCACTTTCCTACTATAGTATTATTCCGGAAGTCTCGATGGCGGTTGTATCGGTGACGTCTAAAACCACCCGGCGGTTTAAAAATACTCACGGACTTTTTATCTACCGCAGTATCCAGCCGGAAGCCTTTCACGGATACGTCATCGAGAAGCACAACGGATTTGATGTCCTGATCGCCGAACCGGAGAAGGCGCTTGTTGATTATTGTTATTTCAAGACATTGCGCGGGGAAAAATTCGACAGGAAGGCGGAGAGGCTCGATAAAAAAAGACTGGAGAAACTTAATAAGAAAAAACTCGATCGTTACGCAAAGGTTTATCATCTTGATGTGAAGGAGTTGTTATATGCTTGAACTTGAGGCGTTGGCCGCCGAGGCTAACCAAAGGGGAATGCCGTCCGGAAAAATGCGCGGGATCCTGCGGGAATATTTGCAAGTTCTCATTTTAAAGGAGCTGTATAAACTCCCCGAGGGGAAAAAGCTTTGCTTTACCGGCGGGACATATTTAAGGCTTGTTCATCAAGCGAAAAGATTTTCGGAAGACCTTGACTTTAATGCCGGTGAGATGAAAAAGGATGGATTTGAAGGGCTCCTTAAAAAAGCCCAAGGCAACCTTAAGAAAGAAGGATTGGAAATCAATCTCGCCTTCGGGCATTGGGAAAATCTTCTGGTGGGTGAGTTTGTTTTTCCGAAGATTGAAGAACATTACGGAGTCGTTTCTCCTCACCGGCGGAAAGAGGGGATCCTTATCAAATTCGAAGCCAACCAACCCAAGTGGAGAATTCAAACCGAATCATTGATGGTCACCGGGTTTGGAAACATGTTCCCCGTCGTCTGCACACACCCGGGGGCTTTATTTGCCGATAAAATCGATGCCCTGATCAAAAAAAACCGGGCGCGTCATCTGTTTGATATTATGTTTATGCTCTCTAAGAAGTATCCTATTGACTTAAACGTTTTAAAAGCGCTGGGGATCAACGATCCGCCGCTGGATGCTATTCTTAAGAGGGTCAAATTATTTTCCGCCGCGGAACTCAAGAAACTCGCGGAACAATTAAGGCCGTTTTTGTTTGAGGAAAGCGAAGCCGATCTTATCATCCACGCGCCTGACGTTATCCCTCAGTTGATTCGGAGGTATGGGAAAGGGTAGGCGTTTTATGTTATACTTATCTCATCGATAGGTGAGTATATTTTATGCTTCAACCAAAAATAAAGAAAAGCCGCGTTGTCGCCTCGATTGAAGATGCTTCCATCCTTCGTAAATTTACTATCCTTTTTTTGATCATGTCAGTCATTCCTCTGGTGATTCTGTATTATTTTTATACCCAGATCCGAGACCATGGGACCGTCCTCATCACCGAGGAAGATTTTACCGTGACGCTTCTGTTTGTGGTGGCGGGAGTAGTCGTGGGGTATTTTGCCATGCGTTCTGTCTTGCAGAAGTTGGTTAATCTAGTTGTCGCCAACAAACGCGTCTTATCAAATTTTCTGACTCCGCACCAACTCACGAATTTGAATAACCAAGGCAACGAAATCGCCGTTTTGACACAAAGCTTTGATCAAATGACGTACAAGTTAAAGGAAAACATCCGCAGCCTGGAAGTGGCCAAGAAAACATTGCATACGGTCATGCAAAAGGTGGGGCAGGGGATTTCGAGCCTTCAGAATATCGACCGGTTTTTGGAGCTGATTCTGGAAACAGTGACCGACGCCTTAACAGGGCGTGTCGGGGTTTTACTCTTGATTGATGAAAAAAGCCAAGAATTGTGGGTCAAGTCGGTTTACGGGGCGGATTTTTCCCCCTATGCCGATCTGCGCATTAAATTGGAAGAAGGGACAACGATGGCGACGGTCATTAAATCTAAAGTCCCGATGCTGATCCCGCGGATCATCGGCGGCCTCCCCAGCCAAAAGAATGTCAATTTGTTTGACCCGCCGTTGGTGTGCGCCCCGCTGATTTTTAAAGACAAAGTCAAAGGCGTGATTACGGTGAGTGGAAAGGCTTCGGGCGCCAGTTTTAATGATGAGGAAATGAATTTGTTGTTTAATTTAGCCTCCCAAACAGCCGTTGCCGTTGAAAATTCACGATTAAGCCAAGATATTGAGATCACGTATTTTGAGACGATCTCGGCATTGGCATTGGCTGTTGACGCCAAAGATAAATATTCCCGCGGGCATTTGGATCGCGTGGCCCGGCATTGCGTGATGATTGGTGAGAAGTTGGGGCTTGACGGAGAAGACATTGAGACATTGCGCGATGCGGCGCGGTTGCATGACCTGGGGAAAATCGGGATTCCCGATGATGTCCTGCAAAAAAATGGGCCTTTAACTCAGGACGAGTGGGTGCTCATGCGTAAACATCCTGAGATCGGGGAAAGCATTATTAAGCCGATTCGTTCGTTGGAACATTTATGTGATGTCATCCGCCATCATCATGAAAAATTGGACGGGAGTGGTTATCCTGACGGCTTGAAGGGTGATCAAATTTCTCCTCTCGTCCGGGTCACCACCATTTCCGATATTTATGACGCCTTGACGACGAATCGCCCTTACCGTAAGCGGCGTTCCTCCAAGGAAGCCTGTGAAGAACTGCGTCAAATGGGCGAAAAGCTAGACCAGGATTTGGTCGAAGTGTTTATTGAGACCCTGCAGGAAAACGGCGACTACGAATAATCCTTCCTTAAATTTCCTTTGTCAAATAAAAGGAATGATGATACAAGGTAAGATCTTGGGAGAGGTGGCTGAGTGGTTGAAGGCGGCAGTCTCGAAAACTGTTGTCCGCCGTTTGGCGGACCGAGAGTTCAAATCTCTCCCTCTCCGTTTTAATACAATGGATTGGCCAAATCCTCCCGCAAAAAAGTATTTTTTGCGGGACTAATCCTGGACAAATCTTTGATTTGTCCAGGGCAGCCTCTCCGTTTGATATAATGCGGATTGGCCAAATCCTCCCGCCAAAAAGTATTATTGAATCTTTTTCTCATCCCTAAGTCTTAAAAAATTCCTCCCTAAACGTGCTTTTTCCCCAAATAAAGTGTATACTTACACTCAGTGCGCTGTAATATTTATAATCTTATTGTTAGATAAGACCAATCAATGATGAAAACAAAATCCCGTTTTTCACCAATTTTTCGTTCTTTTGTGTGGGGGGTCATGATGACCTTCAGTGGCACCACTGTTTTGCCCGCCCCTGCCTTTGCCCAAAGTGCTTATATTCTGAACTTACCCGCCCCCGGGACGATGGTCCAACCAAGTCCGTTATTTTATCCTCCAGTGATTAAAGGGGTTACAATTGATCCGCAAGACCCGTTCCGTTTTAACTTCATTGTGGATCGGGGAAATGTTCCTTTGGAAGGAGAGCAATTACGCCAGGAAATTAACAAATTGGTCAAATATTTCCTGGCTTCGCTCACCGTCCCGGAAGATGAATTATGGGTCAACCTTTCGCCTTACGAAAAAAACCGGATTATCCCTGAGACGTTCGGCCAAACCGAAATGGGCCGCGACTTGTTGGCGCAAGATTACATTCTTAAGCAAATTACCGCTTCGCTCATTTATCCTGAGAAAGATTTGGGGAAAGCTTTCTGGGCCAAGGTCTACCAAAAAGCCCAGGAGAAATATGGGACAACCGACATTCCTGTCAATACATTTAATAAAGTCTGGATTGTCCCTGACAAGGCGGTTGTTTATGAGAATAATGGGGGTGCGTTTATCGTTGATAGCCATCTGAAGGTGATGCTTGAAGAAGATTATTTGTTAGTGGCCAGTCGCCAGCCATCAGTCTCCGGCGACCGGGCACTGGTCACTGGCGACGATCAGGAAGATATCACGATTTCAACGCAGATCATCCGGGAGATCATCATCCCCGAATTGGAAAAGGAAGTCAATCAGGGCAAAAACTTTGCCAATTTACGACAGATTTATTCTTCGATGATTTTGGCGTTTTGGTATAAAGATAGCTTAAAAGAGAGTTTATTGAATCGAGTTTACGCCAATCAAAGCAAAATTAAGGGCGTGGATGTCGAAGATAAGGAAATCAAACAAAAAATTTACTCCCAGTATCTAGAGGCCTTTGAGAAAGGCGTTTACAATTACATTAAAGAAGATATTGATCCTGCCACTCAGGAGATGATTCCCCGCAAATATTTTTCTGGTGGATTTGCTTTTAACGAAACCCGAATGGCTATAACTGCCGATAGAATTACCGGCGATATCGATCAGTTGCCGCCTGCCGAGAGCGCCATGATTGCCAGGGCCAGAATTCCTTCCGATCCCCGTTTTCCGTTTGTTCGAGCAGCGGTCGCTGTGTCAGAGGTAGGGCCATTAGCCAGCCGTCGTGGGATGCGCCAAGCCGAACAAGAGGGTTCTTTGGAGGGTGCCGCGGCGATGATTTCTGCACCAAGTATCGTTTGGAGTTTGAATCAAGAACAGAGAGGGGCATTGGCGCAACGCTTGGATATTGTCCAAGAACGTCTAAGGCAAGGGTATACCTTTAAGATAGCTTTTCAGGATCTATCGGACATTTTACACGGAGAATTATTTACTATTGAAGAGAGTGGACGAATTGCTAGCTTATTCAACGTCTCTTTACTGGATCGGGGGATCATTTTGAATGAGACAAGTGTTAATTCTTTGACAGGGATTGTATCCGAGATCGACGAATTTGACAGAACTCCTGAATTAACGGCCGGAGTCAAATCATTTATTACTTCGTTAAGGCGAGCGTTACATCCCAACTTTACCTCATTGAGTGATTTTTATAAAGCTTACCAGCAAGCCTTGGCGGAAGATTCGACAGAAACAGAGACTTTTGCTTCTGCTTTGCATTTCCCGGAGACAGTCCTTAATCTTACAATGCGTTCAGGACCCAGCCGACAAATAATATTTGATGGGTTTGGCGGGGAGGGGGAAAGTATTATGGGCCATGATGTAAGAAACCATGACCTGCTTGTGGTTATTTCCTCAGAAGATATTGTCCGGATAACCGTTGACGCGGCGATGATCACAGCCAAGACAGCGGCCCAGCTTGCTTTAGCCGCCGCCTTGGCTTGTCCGGGCTGTTCTTCCATGCCCGTGGCGCCGACGCCGGAAATCAGGGCGGCCGATCCCAAAGCCATGGACCAATACGTGCTTGAGTTATTCGATTATATTAACGGCCCGTCGAGCTTAAGGAAACGCGAAGAGATTGTCCGCACCATCGTTCTTTTAGGCCCTGTCGCTCTTCCGGCTTTACAGGGAGTGATGGAAGAGGAAGGCGTTTTAGCGATGGGAAAAAGAGATCTCGCTCAAAAGTACATTAATTTGATTCAGTGGACAGGGTGGTTAAAGTCTCCTTTTTTTGTTGAAGTATTGGAAGGGGTTCAAAATTTGGAGAAGAGTCAAGGCGGATTTACAGGATGGAACAATGGGCAAGGATATCCCGAGGATCTTCAAATTCGCTATTGGTTCGGCCGGAAAAATTTAGGGAAATTGGCGGGTTTTGCAGAAGAGGCCGATCAATTTTTACTGGATGAGGGGATCGACATCTTAACGCAGGCGTCCAAAGATTCGACGGTTAACTGGAGCGCGGAAGATGATCCGCGCGATTATTTGACGAAAATCGGGGCTTATCCCGGAATCAGCGAAGATGTCCGCAAAAAAGCGCAAGAGGCTTTAGAAGCCGTGGATTCGGCTATGGCATCTAATACTGTTTATGAGATCCGGTATGAAAAACAGAGAGAAAGAGCATTTGAAATCCTGGAAGCCTTCAAAACAGAGGGCAATGTTTCCGGTGACGCGGCCGAAGAGTTGGGCGGTTTGCTTGTTCTGATCAATTACGGCGAGGGGAGTGAAGACCAGGCGATTAAAATTGAAGGTTATCAAAGGAAATTATTGGGATTTAAATTTGGAGCTGAAGAGGGCGATCGTTATTATATGCCGTTGCGTGGCCAGGTAGGCCTATATTTGGTTAACGATAATTCTCTCGTCTTACAGTTACCTGAGGCGACGTACAATATTGTTATAGAGACTCAAGGAGAAGGAGAAGAGGAAGAAATTGTTGGTGTGACGGCGACCCGGGTTCCCCGCATCGAAAAGAATCAAATCGAAGAGCCCCAAAGTGACGTGAAAGCCGTTAAGACAGAAGGGTTTGTCTATAAAATTGTCGAACCGGAGCATATCTCTGAGGCTTTTGATTTCTTAGAACAATTTTATTTAGCCCGTCCGGAGCATCGTACCGGCAATGCCGCCCGTCCGTTAAAAACAAGGATGTTCCGGGACACATTTGAAGAGGATGTGAGTTTAAAATTTGACCGCAAACTGCTTTTAAAATACATTGGAGCGCTTGGGGTTTATACGATGCTTGAAAATCGTAATGCCGTATTGTTCTTTGAGGGCGAAAATACTCTTATTCTGCAAACAAGAGGAGAGGCATTTAGGATTGAGAGGATCAGGCGCAGGCAGGGAGGAGACGACTTTTTTGAATATTATACTGTATTCATTCAGCCCATCCCTCCGGAACGCATTGCCCCCAACTTCAGATACCGGGCAGGAAAGATTGATCCCAGGGTCCCACAAGTTCGCGAATTAAACTCTTACGCGGATGTTGACAGGGCTTATTCCATCTTAAGGCAATTCATGAAAACTAATGAAACACAACTCGAAGGAGCAGCGGCTGATCTAAAGGTTAAATTAGATTTTATTAAAGTCCCTCAGCAAGATGCCGATATCACTTATGAGGGAAAAACACTTTTGGCCCGGGGAAAAAGGAGCCAAGGGGACCAATTCTATGCGATCGACCATCCTAATTTGACTGTCTATTTGCAGGACAATAATACGGTTATTATTCAGAATAAGAAAGTTACATTCCGTGTAAAACAGGAGAAATCAGGAATTAGCGTGCAGGTTATCCATACGATCCCTGAGGCTAATATTAGGCGATTAATCAAGGCCCAAAGTGATCAAGAATTGTCTACCTATGCATTGATTAAACAAATGGCATCTCATCGCCAGAGCCGTGATATCATCCTGCGTACTCTCATTGAACTGGGCCGTCGCCGTGACCCTGCCTCCTGGGATGCCATGTTAAACGTTTTAAATACGACAAGATCAGAGGTTGTGGTGTCCATCGCCCAAGAAGCCCTTTATCACATGGATAAAAATATCTCGGGAGATTCTGCAAACTTTAAGTCATTGACCAAGGCATTAAAAATGACTCCGGCCAATGATGATGAGGCCGTCAAACTACTTAAATCCATTGTTTTAGCAAGCCTTACTGGCAACAAACGTTTTATTAGTCAAATCGAGGACATTATCAAGAGAGTCAATCATGGCATTATTTTGCAGGTGGGCCAGGCGGCCCTCTATCATCTTGGAGCTACCCGGGAGCTCTCGAATGTTGAGATGGGCGAATACGCGGAGTTCATCGATAAGTTGGAAGATGCCCCCGAAGAACCTGCACAACGGGCTGAAGTTTTAAGAAAGATTATTGCCTTAGGTCTGTCCCAAAATAAAGCGGCGGTCGAAATCCTTGAGCAGGTTTTAGAATTTGATGAAGAGAGTTTTGTCGCGGCGGCTCAAGCAGCATTGTATTATGTTGATCAAAAAGTAAGATACGTTGAAGAAAAAAAAGATCTCCTGGAACAGCTTGATTTTGATGAATCCAAAGAGCCCAACGCGTGGAGAAATTCGGATTTTACCGATGATTTTATAGGGACAACGGTCGATTTTATTTATGTGAACCATGCGACTAAGCAAGAGGAAAATGCGAGAGGGATTTTTAAAGGGTATGATCCGCAAAGACGGACATTTCAAATTTTGGTTGAGGGTGAAGAAGCGCCTTCCGATTTTACTTATGGATCTTGGGGCAATCAAATCCTTGATCTGTACCCTGAGGGGTTTTCCCCCTTCGATATCGCCGCGCGTGTCATTAAATTGGGATTGACCGCGGACCCGAATGTCAGTGATTCTCTTTTTGATATGGTCGAGTTATTCAGCGACCCTGTTGTTTTGCGAACAGCCCAACGGGCGCTGTATCGTCTCTCCCAGCAAAAGACTGTTCAGGGTGGTGAAACGCAGGACAGCGCCATGATCGCCCGCAACCTGTTGATAGAGTATATGCATGCCATGGCAGACGATAGCCCCGCCAGCATCAATGCCGTGTTAGCGCAAATAGACAACGAGGACCCGGATGTCGCAGTTCCTGTGTTAAAAGTGATGATGCAAAGTGAGCGACCGGATGTTGCCGTCCAAAGTATGAGGCGTATGGCTCGGTTGTTAGAAGACAATTCACCTTTTTTGCATAATGGTGTGGGGAGTGATGTTGAGGCTATTTTGTCTCAAAATTCGATTTTCGCGAATCCTGTTCTTGGCCCTGAGGCGGCAAAAATTTTGGCTCTTTTTGATGATGATGGGCCGGCGGATGATTCGGGAGAGGATGATCGTTTTCCAATTGACAACCGGTTTGACGACGCCATGGTGACACAAATGGATACAACCGTAACAACTTCATCCCTTCCCCGACGCGAGGGAGGGATCAATTTAAATCCCGCCTTGTTGGACATGCAAATCAAGCGCGATCCCCATGGCATCCCCTTGCCATTGCCTCAGCAACCGTTGGAAACGATGAAGATCGAAGGATTCATCCCGATCATCATTGAAATTACTCCGATTTTCACTGTCCCAATGTTGTTGGGCGAATCTGAAAAGAGCGCCGAGCCGCTGGCTTCGTTGTAAAGAAGTCGCTTTTTCAAAAACAATATTTCCCTAGTCAACAAAAAATTCCCACGCTAAACTAATGGTTATGATTTCCCGCAAGATATTTATGATTCTTGTCGCTTTAGCTTGCTTGCAGAAATTTGGATTATGGGGATATGTCACAACCCAAGTCCCTGACAAAATTTTTGAGGCGGACTCGACCTCTTATTTGGGGCCGGGGCTTGTTTTAGTGAATGAGGGGGCGTTTGCTTTTTACGGGAATTATGAAACCAGCGGCGATCCTCAAGAGAGGCGCTGGATGTCTTTTCGGACACCGGGCTATCCGCTGTTTTTAGGCGTGTTGCACGGCCGATTGGGCTTACCTTTGGCGGCCATTATTTTTATCCAGATCCTGTTGACTCTAGCCGCGGCGTATGTGACGTACCGAACAGCAATCTTGATCGACCCCCGCTTGGGATATCTGAGCGCCATCATCGTTTTGTTTGACCCTGCCGTCACTGTTTTTTCCCTCATGCTAATGACAGAATCATTATTCCTGTTTCTAATTGCGATTTTTATGTGGCTTTTTGTCATTTATTTAAAAACAAAAAAAATTCCCACGCTTGTTTGGGCAAGTTTGTTATTGGTGATGGCGACCTATGTTCGGCCGGTCAGTTATTATCTGCCTATCATTGCAACGGGGTTTATCCTTTATGCGCTGATCCGAGAAAAACCTAAGGCTGCCTTGACGCATGCCATGGTTTTTCTGGTCATCGTTTATAGTTCAATCGGCTTGTGGATATGGCGCAATGATCACAATTCCGGCCGGGCGGTATTCACAAACATTACCGATGCCACGATTGGCACATGGGGAATCGGAGGGACACATACGCGTTCCCAAATTCCTCAATGGGAAAATATGCCTGCCATTCCTTATTATGCGTTAGTTGCGTTAAAAAGTTCATTAGAACTGATGACCCGTCCGGCGTCGTTTAAATATTTTGAGTGTGATTGGCTGCGGAAAATCGGACAAGTATTTTCTTATCCCTGGGGGATTTTTTGTTTATTGGGGTTGTTGGCAGGGATGGCACGCATGGGAAAAAATATTTATTTTCAATTTTTTGCCATTGTGATCGTTTATTTCATCGCTGTTTCGGTCGTGAATGCGTTGTTGCAAGTCACCCCGCGTTTCCGCGTCCCAATGGTCCCATTCCTGGCGATTTTATCCTCTTATGGATGGGGTTGCGTTGTCGCCGCGCTTGAGAAAAAGTGAGGGATATATTATAATAAAAAATTGACAGAGGTTATAAGGTTTAGGTTTTGGAAGCGAGTATAGTTTTAAGTAGGAAGGCTTTAGGCCCAAAACCTCAAACATAAACCCATCCTCGCTTCTAAACCTTACAACCATAGACCAGCTAAAGAGGAGCCAAAATGAAATCTAAATTATTTGTTTTAAGTTTTATGTTGGTAGCATTTGTTGCCGCGGGGTGCGCTTCCACGAAAGTTGAGCGCGTGGATGTTAAGGAAAAAATTGATTTGAGCGGTGATTGGAACGACACGGATGCCCAGATCGTTGCCCAGGAACTGATTTCCAACAGTTTGGCGGGATCTTGGTTGATCCAATACAATCAGCAAACCAATCGTCAGCCGACAGTGATCGTCGGCCACATTGAAAACCGCAGCAGCGAACATATCGATCCGCAAGTCATCGTTAAGCAGATTGAACAAGAGCTACTCAATTCCGGCAAAGTCCGGTTTGTCGCTTCTCCTGATGAGCGCAAGCAAGTCCGTGGCGAACGCAAAGAACAACACAAGGGATGGACAGACCCGGAAACAATCAAAAAAATAGGCAAGGAGTTGGGGGCTGATTATATGATGGCCGGCAGCATTAATGCCGTCAACGATGAGAGTAAAGGCAGGCGTGTTGTGTTTTATCAGGTTAATTTAGAGTTGGTTGATTTAGAGACTAATCAAAAAGTTTGGATTGGCCAAAGCGAACTGAAAAAAACAGTCAGTAAAAGCGCGCTTTCGTTTTAAAGCAAACTCTAAACCCTAAATCCAAAACTCTAAACAAATCCAAAACTAAAAACTCAAAAATGTTATTTGGATTTTGAGTTTTGAGTTTATTTTGGATTTAGAGTTTGGGGTTTTGGGTTTTATTATGATGAATTATTTTATTTTTTTTATTCGTACGATATTCTTGACTCTATTTTTGTCTTCCTGCACCGGCTCGCCCCTGATCCAGCCGCAGATCGACAGCTTGGTCGTCGCGCGGTATTACGACTACGCCCGATCGCTGTTGGACAACAATCCTAAGGCTTACGGGGAGAATAACAAGATTCTCTATTGGCTGGATTTTGGGACCGTCAATCAATTGACGGGACAGTACAGCCAAAGTATCCATGCCTTTCAGCAAGCCAAAAAAGAATACGATCGCCTATTCACTCAATCATTAACAAAAATTGGTTCCACGTGGCTCTTGAATGATACATTTGCGCCTTATCGCGGCGAGGATTTCGAGCGTGTCATGATGAATCTTTTCGCGGCCATGGATTTCGCTGTATTGGGGAATTGGGAGGGGGCACTTGTGGAAGCCCGCGATGTTGATCGCGTGTTAAAGTTGATTAACCGCCAGTATAAAGAAGGCCCAAAAAATGTTTACAAAGAAGATGCCTTTGCGCGGCTTTTGATGGGGATGATGTATGAAGCCAAGGGGAGAGAACAAGACATCAATGACGCCTTGATTGAATACCAACGAGCGTTGACGATTTATCAGCAGGATTATGCTAAGCGATACAAAGTGGGTGTCCCCCGGATTCTTCAAGAAAATCTCTTGGCCGCCGCGCAGCACTTTCAGTTTTCCCAAAAAGAATATCGTGATGAGTTTAGGGGCGTCAATTTTTTAAGGATTGATGAGCGCCGGAAAAAAGCCCAGGTTGTGCTCATCCAACAAATAGGGTTTTCCCCGATTAAACATCCTATTCAAATCCCCATTCCTTTGCCAGGGGGGTACATTACGCAATTGGCTTTCTCGACGTATGATAAACGTGACTATGATCCTTCTGTGGCGGTATTGACGCTTGCGCAGCCTCAAGGCAAGTCCATTCAATCGACCGCCGAGGTTGTCCAGGACGTCGGCGCCATCGCCATTGAAAACCTCAATAATCGGAAATTTCGGGTTATTGCGAAAGCGGCCCTGCGGGCAGGCGGAAAATATTTAACAGAACGTGAATTAGAAAAAGGGATCGAACAAAGAACAAATCAAGGGTCCGCCGCGGCTTTTCGCTATATTAGCAGCATTTATAATGTTTATTCCGAAGAACCGGATTTACGTTCTTGGCAAACGTTGCCGGACAAAATCGCGATTGCCCGTCTTTTTGTGGACCCGGGACAGTATAATGTCTCGGCGCTGGGAGAAGATTTAGGATTGGTCGATTTACAGGCCGGGGAGACAAAAGTTTTTGTCATCCGCAGTGGATGGTCCAGCGTCCCGAATGCGCTTAGCCCTGAGTTTTCGAAGGGCAAAGTCCTGAGCCTAGCGAAGGATTGACACATCTTTGTTTTTTCAGTAAAATCGACATGTTTATGAAGTGAAACCATTCCAATATAAGGAGTTTCGATGAAAAAGTTGATTGCCATTATTCTTTTCTGTTTATTTACGATTGTGCCAGCACATGCCGAAGTGATTACATCCCTCGTATTTTATCAAGCGGGGGATGCTAAGTTGCGTGGTTATTTGGCTTATGATGATCAATTTACAGGGAAACGACCGGGAATTTTAGTCGTCCATGAATGGTGGGGCCACAATGAATATGCTCGCAAGCGCGCTAGGATGTTGGCAGAGTTGGGCTACACCGCTTTGGCCGTCGATATGTATGGAGAAGGGAAAACAGCTGATCATCCGGATGATGCCGGTAAATTTGCATCGGCGGTCATGCAGAATATGGCCACAACAGGCAAAGAGCGTTTTATGGCTGCGTTAGATGTTCTCAAAAAGCATCCTAGCGTCGATACAGCTAAGATTGCCGCCATCGGGTATTGTTTTGGGGGTGGAACGGTGTTAAACATGGCCCGGTTGGGTGTAGACCTTAAAGGGGTGGTCAGTTTCCATGGAAGTTTGGGAACGGCGACGCCGGCATCTCCCGGCCAAGTGAATGCCAACGTTTTGGTTGCCAACGGAGAGTCCGATAGTTTTGTCACTCCCGAACAAGTAGCCGAATTTAAAAAAGAAATGGAACAGGCGGGTGTCGATTATCAATTTATTAACTATCCGGGAGCGAAGCACAGTTTTACAAATCCGGATGCCGATAGTTTCGCTCAACGATTCGGGATGGACATCGCTTATAACGCCGAGGCTGATAAAAAATCTTGGGAAGACATGCAGGCCTTCTTCAACAAAATATTCGCCGATCAGCAATAAATTGAAACCTCCACCAATGAGCTGTTAATCAAATGAAAAGTTTGTTCAATGGACGTCAAGCCAGGCAATACCGTGA
Source organism: Candidatus Omnitrophota bacterium (assembly GCA_020053475.1). GTDB lineage: Bacteria > Omnitrophota > Gorgyraeia > Zapsychrales > Zapsychraceae > JAGVNC01. Next base: position 23,040 of record JAGVNC010000098.1, read on the forward strand.
TCCTTTAGCCTTGAGGGCTTATACCTCGCGGCTGTTAGGACAAAACCCCTCGTTAGTGTTGCATGGAGGAGGGAACACGTCGGTAAAGGCACAGATCAAAAATCTCTTGGGAGAAACAATTGATGTCTTGTACGTCAAGGGAAGCGGTTGGGACTTAGCGACCATTGAACCGCAAGGGTTTGCTCCGGTTCGCATGAATGCATTGTCGAAGATGGCCCGCCTCAAAAACATTTCCGATGCGCAAATGGTCAAAGAGCAACGAGCGGCCATGACTGATCCGTATGCACCCAATCCATCGGTTGAGGCCATCTTGCACGCGATTATTCCTTTTCGTTTTGTTGATCACACGCATGCCGATGCCGTTGTGGCGGTCACCAATACCCCGCAGGGCCGACGTTCCATTGACAAAATTTATGGCAACAAAGTGATTGTCATCCCTTACGTCATGCCGGGTTTTCTTCTCGCCAAAAAAGTTTATGAAATGACGCGAAATATCGATTGGCGGCGTTATGAGGGGATGGTCCTGATGCACCACGGGATTTTTTCGTTCCATGATGAGGCCCAAGAAAGTTATGAGAGAATGATTCGGTTGGTATCAAAAGCAGAGCGATTTATTGCGCGTTGTGGCCAAAAGAAAAAAATTCATCTGTCGGGGACTTCGGCACCTCAGCAAAAAAATAATCTTTTGGATTTGGCTAAACTGCGAAAGACAGTGAGTAAGGCAAGCGGCAAAGCGTTGATCGCCCGATGGAATGAGAGCCCCAAAGCGTCAGCTTTTTCGCGGTGGCCGAAGATTAAATCGATTGCCACGCGCGGCCCGTTAACGCCGGACCACGTGATTCGCACCAAACCCATTCCCGTCGTTTTGTCATCAACCATTGATCAAGACATTCAATCATTTTCTTCTCAATACGATCAATATTTTAAACGTTTTGCCAACGGGCATTTGACGCGGCTGGATTTAGCTCCTCGGTGGGCCGTGTGGCCGGGGCATGGCATTGTTTGTTTTGGAGAAACGTTCAAGGATGCGCGAATTACCGAAGATATTGCCGAGCATACGATGGAGGCCATCATCTGGGCGGAAAGCTTAGGCGGATGGAAGGCATTGCCGGCCAAGGATATTTTTGATGTGGAGTATTGGGAATTAGAACAAGTAAAGTTAAAAGGCAAGAAGAGCCGTCCTTTGGATGGGAAAATTGCCTTGGTTACCGGCGCGGCCAGCGGGATTGGGAAAGCGTGTGCCCAAGGGTTAGCGGCCCAGGGAGCCCTAGTCGGTGCGTTGGATATTGACCGGCGCGTGGAAACATTATTTGCCGGGAAAGAAATCAAAGGAATCACCTGTGATTTGACGAAAGATAAAGATATTGCTAGCGCTATTGAAACTATTGTGCGGCAGTGGGGAGGCATTGACATCGTCGTCAGTAACGCGGGGATTTTCCCGGTCAGCGCGGCCTTACAGAATGTGGATGAAAAAGTTTGGCAAAAAAGTTTGGATATAAATCTGACCGGCCATCAGAAATTGATCAAGGCGATTATTCCTTATTTGCAAGAGGGGATCGACCCCACGATCATTATCATGGCGTCCAAGAATGTGCCGGCGCCCGGCCCGGGGGCCGCTGCTTATTCGGTAGCGAAGGCGGGATTGACCCAGTTGGGGCGCCTCGCGGCGCTTGAATTAGCTCAATGGGGGATCCGCGTGAACATGATTCATCCCAACCAGGTATTTGATACGGCGATTTGGTCGCCAAATGTTCTTAAAGAAAGAGCCAAGCATTACAAAATGAGCGTGACAGAATATAAAACAAACAATCTGTTAAAGACGGAGATTAAGTCAACGGATGTCGCCCAACTCGTTTGTGCGTTGGCAGGCAACATTTTTGCCAAAACAACCGGGGCGCAGATCCCTTTAGACGGAGGGAATGAAAGGGTTATTTAAAGTTCGTAGTTCGTAGTTGGTCCCGTGGAAGGCTTCGCCTTCCCGGGATTGAATCCCCGAAATCGCAAAACGATTTCAGGGGATAGTTCGTAGAAAATTTTGTTTTTACTCCGAACCCCGAACTCCGAACTACCAACTAAAAGGAGAACCATGTTAAACAGTAGTTTTAAAAAAACAATCCTGTTGCTTTATCTACAGTTTTTTGTTATCGTATGTCCCGTTTTCAGCCAAGAGCCCGTGCCAGTGAATGCGACGGCCCCGGCGCAAGTCGTCGTGGCCCAAAATGGGGCGCACTCGATTTCGGGTGTGGCCAACGAAAAATGGAGCACAGTTAAAAAAATGTGGGATATCGTCATCGAATTTATTGTGAAGTACAGTTTCCAGGTTTTAGGCGGGATCATTGTCCTTATTGCCGGATGGTTCCTCGCTCGATTTGCCGCAAATTTTATTCAAAAATTCCTCGCGCCCTATCATCTCGATGTGACGGTTTTAAAATTTATTACGGGAGCGGTCAATCTCCTCGTCATGGCATTTGCCGTGATCGTTGCGTTGGGTAAATTCGGCATTGAAATCGCTCCCTTAATCGCCGGGATTAGCGTCATCGGTTTTGCCACAAGCTTTGCGCTGCAAGGGCCACTGTCTAATTACGCGTCGGGGGCAACACTCATTTTCACGAAACCTTTTAAAGTTGGGGATATCATTGAGGTGGTCGATGCCATCGGAGAGGTCGCCGACATGAAGCTTCCCCGCACGGAAATTAAGACCGTCGATGGGGAAACCATTGTGATCCCCAATAAGCATATCATCGGAGAAGTCATTCACAATCACGGCACCTACAAGCGTGTCGATATTAACGTGGGGGTTGGTTATCAGGCTGACGTGCAGAAGGCCATTGATGCCGTCAAGGATGTTCTTTTAAAGGACACCCGCATCACGCGTGAAAAGCCGGCGAAGGTGGGTATTTCGGAATTCGGAGATTCAAGTATCAATATTTGTGTGCGTCTTTGGTGCAAGCAAGACCAATACTGGGACGTATTGTTTGACACCAATAAAAATATTTTGTCGGCGTTTAAGAATAATGGCATTGAGATTCCTTTCCCGCAGCGCGATGTCCATGTGTATAAGGAACAAGGTTAGGGAGACTCGTATGAAAAAATGGCAAAAGATACTGATTATTGTTGTTGTGGCCCTTGTCGCGTTATCCATTATTAAGAATTTTGTTATTAAGACAGCTATCACGTCGATCGGATCAAGCGTCCTGGGCGCACCGTTAACAATCGGCCATTTTTCTTTAGGGATCGTGGCACAGAAGGTAAAAATTAAAAACTTGCGCGTGTATAACCCGCCGGGATTTCCCAGCGAACCGATGGTGGATATCCCTGAGGCGGGGGTTCATTTTGATGTCTTTGCTTTGTTGGGGGGTAAATTGCATTTGCCTTATATTGTTTTCAATCTCAAGGAAATGGTCGTTGTGAAAGACAAGAATGGCAAATTGAACGTCGATGCGTTGAAAATATTTGAGGAGAAGTCGAAAGATCCGAAAAAAGATGAAAAACCCGACGCTAAAGAAGGCAAAGCCCCGGCCATGCAAATCGATGTGATGAAATTAAATATCGGCCGCGTCATTATGAAAGATTATACGAAAGGCGATGAGCCTTCGATCTTGGTCTATGAAGTCGATTTGAAAGATAAAACATTCAAAAATATAACAAGTCCTCAGGAGTTGGCCACGGTCGTAATGGTTCAGGGGTTGGGCCCAACGGCCCTGAAAGGAGCCAAGGCGTATGCCGCGGCAACTCTTTTGGGTGTTGGCTTTTTGCCGGCCGGTGTGGCCGGAGTTTTCATGGGCAAGGACCATGCCACTCAGGTATTTTCTCAATCAACGGAACGCCTTTATCAAACATCGCTTGAAGTCCTGGGGAAAATTGGCCAGGTGACTGAAGAGAACAAAACGTTGAAAGAAATTAAAGGAAAAGTTGACGGCGCGGACATTACCATTAAAATTGTTCAGTCACCGGAACATAAAACCGACGTCACGGTGGCTGCGCGCAAAATGATGATCCCCAAGCCTGAGTTGGCCGGAGGGGTTTTGTATCAAATCGCTGAAAAGCTGTAAATATTAGTCTACAGTCACCTGTCCCGTGGAAGGCTTCGCCTTCCCGGGATTTAATCCCCGAAATCGCAAAGCGATTCCAAGGGACCGCCAGTGACTAGTTTTTCTGGCGACCGACGACTAGCGGCTGGCGACCTTTAGGAGAGAGGATGTTATTAAGCGTTTTAGGCTGGATCTGGGTGGCCTGCGGGGTGTTTGCCCTTTGGCGTCCGGAACGATGGCGCCGTTATTTAAAAACTCAGCCCATTGATCATTTAAAGAGCATGGGGATGTGGATGGAATTTATTTTGGGGGTTTTATTAATGAAAGCCACATGGCGCATGCCGGGATTTTTGCCGCAATTACTTTTTTTGTGCGGGATCCTGGGGATTTTTAAGGTGGTTTTCCTTTGGAAAGCCAAATCAGCCAACGGGCTCATCACGTGGTTTCTGAATCAGCCGGTTAAATCATTCCGCTGGTTTGCGGTTAGTAAAATCGCTTTCGGGGCGATGCTTTTATCACTTTAGAGAACAAAGATGATTAGTGCGAACGGTATTTCATTACAATTTGGAAAACGTAAATTATTCGAAGACGTGAATATTGTCTTCTCTCCGGGGAATTGCTACGGGATCATCGGTGCCAACGGTTCGGGCAAATCGACGTTTATCAAGATTTTGTCAGGGGAGATCGATTCCACGGCAGGGACTGTCGCCGTCAGCAATAATATGCGGATTTCTGTTTTACGCCAGGACCAGTTTGCGTTCGATGAACACGAAGTGTTAATGACGGTGGTCATGGGGCACAAGCGCCTGTATGAAATTATGCAGGAAAAAGACAATCTTTATGCGAAAGGCGATTTTAACGATGAGGATGGGTTGCGCGCGTCGGAACTTGAAACAGAGTTTGCCGAGCTCAACGGCTGGAACGCGGAATCCGAGGCGGCCCAGCTGTTAAGCCATTTGGGGATTAGTGAGAACATTCACCGGCTGAAAATGAAACAATTGGAAGCCCCTCAGAAGGTGCGTGTCTTGTTGGCACAGGCCTTGTTTGGTGATCCGGGAATTCTTTTGTTGGATGAGCCTACCAACCAATTGGATTTTGAAACAGCGATGTGGTTAGAAGAGTTTTTGATCGAATTTAAGAACGTGGCGATTGTCGTTTCCCATGACCGGCATTTTTTAGATAAAGTCTGCACCCATGTGGCGGACATTGACCGGGGGAAAATCCAGCTTTATCCGGGGAATTATTCTTTTTGGCTGCAATCCAGCCAGTTGGCGTTGCGCTTAGTGTCGGATCGGAATAAAAAAGTGGAAGACCGAAAGAAAGAACTGCAGGAATTCATCGCCCGTTTTAGCGCCAACGCCTCAAAATCGAAACAAGCCACGTCGCGAAAAAAGACTTTGGAAAAATTAACGCTCGAAGATATTAAACCATCGTTGCGTAAATACCCCTACATCCATTTTCAGCAAGAGCGCGACGCGGGGAACGACATTCTTTATATCGATCAGTTGACGAAAAGTAACGAAGGCGAGAAGATGTTTGATCATCTGACGATCGAAGTGCATAAGGGAGACAAGATCGCCCTTCTGGGGCGCAATGATTTAGCGAAGACAACATTGTTCCAGATCATTACCGGCGAGTCAGCGGCTGATGGCGGAAGTTTCAAATGGGGAGCGTCCGCGCGCTGGGCGTATTATCCCAAGGAACATAAGCGATTTTTTGATGTGGATCTTAACATGGTGGATTGGTTACGGCAGTTTTCCGCCGAGAAAAGCGAGAATTTTATCCGCGGTTTTTTGGGGCGAATGTTATTCGCCGGCGACGAAGCTTTAAAAAAAGTGAATGTTTTGTCCGGAGGAGAAAAGGTGCGCTGCATGTTCGCCCGCATGATGTTGACCGGCGCCAATGTGGTTATTTTAGATGAGCCGACCAACCATTTGGACCTCGAATCGATCACGGCCCTTAATGAAGGCATCCAACGGTTTGCCGGGACGGTCATTTTTTCTTCTCACGACCACGAATTCGTCCAAACGACGGCCAATCGCCTGATTGAAATCACGCCTCAGGGGTACATCGACCAGCAGGGCACTAAGCTGGATGATTATCTTAACGATGAGAATATTAAGGCCAGGCGCCTAAGCCTTTATCAATTACCGTCTAACTCCGTTCCATCGTAAAAGGAAAGGGATCGATGTCCTATATTTCGGATAAAGAGTCCGCGAAACATCATTTTGACAGCATTGCCAAAGATTATGATTATTGGAAAGAAAAGAACCGCTATTACCACGATGTTATAAAATCTTTTGTCTTGCGCAATATCCGGCCGCAGGCCAAGGTCCTGGAAATCGGCTGCGGGACAGGGGCGATTCTTTCGGCCACCAATCCTTCCTTGGGGGTGGGTGTCGATATCAGCCCGGGAATGATCCAAATCGCCAAGGCCAAATATCCGCAATATCAATTTTATTCCACGCCTTTTGAAAATTTTCAATTAGACGAAAAATTTGATTATATCATCATGATTGATGTGGTGGACCATGTGTACGATGTCATCGATGTTTTTAAGAATATTTCAAGGTTCTGCCATCCGCGCACCAAAATTATCCTGACCACCATCAATCCCTGGTGGGACCCGATCCTTGATTTAATGGAAAAGTTTCATGCCAAAATGCCGGAGGGGCCGCACAACTTTATTGAAAAACGCCATATTAAAAACATGATGGAACTGGTCGATTTTCGAGTCAATTTTTCAGGATATCTTTTATTGTTTCCAAAAAAAATTCCCATCCTTTCCTATTTGGCCAATACGGTGGGGATCCGGACGTGGCTGATCAATAAGTTTTCCAGTGTCCAATCGTTGGTCATTCAACCTATGGTCAGGAACAACCCCGATTTAGGGTACGGCGCTTCCGTGATCATTCCTTGTTATAACGAAGAAGGCAATATTGCTGATGCCATCCGTCGTGTTCCTCCAATGGGCGCACGAACGGAAATCATCGTGGTTAATGATGGCAGTAAAGATAAGACAGCAGATATCGTGCGCGGCATGCAAAAGGATTATCCCAATCTTCGGCTGATTGATTATTCTCCTAACAGGGGAAAAGGTTACGCCATGCAGCAGGGATTTGCCGCGGCCCAGGAAGAGATTTTGATGATTCTCGACGCCGACATGTCTGTCCCTCCTGAAGAGCTGCTGCGGTTTTTCGAACCATTGAATCATGGGAAGGCGGAATTTGTTAACGGCACGCGGATGGTTTATCCGATGGAAAACCAGGCGATGCGAACATTGAATTTATTTGGGAACAAACTCTTTAGTCTGATGATGACCTATATTGTTCAGCAGAATTTGTCCGATACTCTCTGCGGGACGAAAGCTTTTTATAAATCAGAATACGCGTATTACAAAATGGGGGTTGATAAATGGGGCGATTACGATTTGCTATTCAGTGCGGCCAAACGTGGGAATCGGATTCTCGAGGTCCCGACCCATTATAAAACCCGCGTCTCGGGAGAATCAAAGATGAAGACATTGCGCCACGGAATTCATCTTCTTAAAGCCTGCATCAAGGGCTTTAAAGAAATTGTTTTTATCCCCATCCAGAAGTATTAATTTTACTCGCCGGTTTGAAAATCACAAAGACAAATAGTACAGCGCTAGGATAGATGTGGAGGATTAGCCTGGGCAGTGTGGTTTGGCTTAATGGGCCGGCGATCCATATAAAACTGGCCGTAAAAGCAGCTAAGGCCACTAGGCTGCTAAAATAAAGAAAAATAAGGAATAAAAGGGCCTGGGCGTGGATATTCTGTCGCAGACGGTTGATTTGAGACAGGCTCAAAAAAAAGAAAATCCAAAATAAATGCCAATGAGTGGTTAAACATAACTCAACCATGATTTGTTGGAAGATGGCCGGGAAGCGCGAGAGATTATTCAGAGAAAGTTCAAGGGCCGCTTTGCTTTCCAGTCCAATATGATGGGTCGTCTTATAAACGGCAAAGACCATCCAGATCAAATAAGCCGGCACGCAAAAGCACAAAAATTGATTGATCTTAATTTTTAGTGAATGATGATTATTTTTCAAAAGGAAAAGGAAAAATAAGGAAATCACCACAAGATAAATCAGGCCTTCCACCTTAATGAACGTTAAAAAGCCGGCAAATAATCCCGCCATCCCGATGTATCCTTTGTCCCGGTGTTGATGCCAGAGCAAAAGAAGAATCGTTGCCGTGGTTGCGTAGGAGAGCATAAAAAAATCATTGTAGGCGTCGGTTGCATGAAACGTAAACAGAGGGCTAGACAATAGGCCTGCGACACCCAGTAAAGCCCATCTTCTGTCCGCGATTGTTTTTAAATAATAATAAACGCAAATGACCAAAGAAAGACAAGAGAGAGGAAAAATTATTTTTGGAACCTGATAATCCCAATACCCCAGGACAAAAGAAATCCACGCCTCGATAAAGGCGGTGAATAGGGGGTATCCCGTGTGAGCAAAGTTGGGTAGATATTGCAGTGAGCCAGAGTCATACACGATTTTGGCATTAAAGGCAATGGTGGCCACGGCATCCCAGCTGATAATAGGAATGTTGAGAGAAAGAAAGAAAATAAAATATAGTTGGACGGCAATAATGCCCAGGAGGGCATAACGAGAAAGGAGATGAGATCGGTCTAAATGATTTTGCGAAGGGACAAGCGGGGCATGTTTTTTAAAGGCCATAAAAATTGTTCCCAGGAAGAAGAGAGAAGTCGTATTCCAATAGTTAAGAGGTATTTTTAAAATACCCAATAAAAGCATCCATTGGGTCAGACATCCTAAGCCAAGGCCGTACCCAAGAGTCAGCCTGAATAAGCGGCTATGGATGGAAGGGCAAATGATCCTTGTTAGACAATACCCAAAGAGAATCAGGAGGGATAGATTTGCAAGAAGGGCTATCCATGTCATGGTTTGTTTTTTCTCCCGGCGATCATATTGTTTTCATCATAGATGGCGATGATTTCGTATCCCTCGGGGACATTTGATTGGGGGTTTTTCGCATGAAAGAATATGATGTATTCCTCGGGTTCTTTGCGGACCTCCCGGATATCGATCGGGTATAGAAAAAAAGCCAAAAGCCGATGAGACCGCATGCCTGGGTCCCGGGAAAAATCCAGGCTCGAGATGAGTCGCGCGCTCGCCGGTTCTTGAATGTGTTGTTTAATCCATTGGGCGTGATAAAAAATGCCTCCCGACTGTTGCTGCAGTTTTTCTTCGGTTGTTTTGTGAAGTGTTTGGTTGAGGGCCGCGTTGAACGTCATCGTTTCCGCAGCCATAATAAAAAACAGAATATAAAAAAAGTTTAAAATTAATGTCGTGGCCAATAAGTCAGCCATGGTATTTCTGAGTTTTTTATTGCAAAGTAAGAGAGCCGCGCAACTGACAGATGAACAAAGGAGCGTAAGCAAGAAATATAGGTTATGAAAAATACCGGTGCGAGGGAAGCCAAAAGAGTTCTGGCGGAATCCGAACAAATCATCTGTCGTCAGATATTGAAAGAACAAATGTTCAGGGAGTTTCAGGAAGCCAGAGAATGCCCAGAAAAGAAATCCTGCCCAGAACAAGACAATGGATAGGGAAACAAAGAGGGTTTTTTTAAAGCGGTTTTCCTGCAGAGGCTGTGTCTTCATAAGATTAACTGAATTGTACCATGAGATATTTTTACAAAGTAATTTTCTTTTATCTTTTTGAGAATCTTGAAATATAGTGGCAAAAAGAACGGTTTTTGCTATAATGCCTCTCTGAATTAATATAAATTTTATTATTAATATTAGTTAAATTAAGAGATCTGGGGATAGATCCCTCGTTTTAGCTCGGGATCCTCAAAAAATTTTCTTCGAAAATTTTTCTCGGAGAGGTGTCTGAGCGGTTGAAAGAGCACGCTTGGAAAGCGTGTGACCATCGAAAGGTGGTTCGAGAGTTCGAATCTCTCCCTCTCCGCCAGTTAGGAAATGAAGTCATTGGCTCGCCCGCTACGCGGGCTCGCCAGCCGTTTTTCGGGGAAATTTCAAGCCGTTTTGAATTCAGCATAAAG
>JAGVNC010000085.1 GCA_020053475.1 Candidatus Omnitrophota bacterium
AGCTGGAAAGAATCCTTGTCACGCAAATGGTCCATTTGCTTCCCGGACAATTGGAGGAGAGAGAGCAATTTGCCGCTTTAGATGGGCCGTCGTTTAAGGATTTAATCCGTAAAAGCGTGGACCTTAAAATGCAGGCGCACAATTATAAATTTGCCTATGCCCGGCATCAGATCGCCGATGCCGCCGGCAAAGACGTTGATGCATTGACCGGGCAGGATATCCGATCTTATTGGCGCAATGAGGCAAGTCAAATGCCCGATTTAAGCGATCTGTTCGAAAATTATGCCAACTTAATGGTTGATCCATCGCTCGAAAATCGGTTCCGCGTCCAGCTCGCGCTGGGGATGGATCGAGACACGCTCAAACAAATCGCTTTGTCGGAAGGCGTGAATGTCGACGATGAGCGTGCGCTGGAAGCCTGGGTCGACGGGTGGCTTAATCCATCGAAAGAGGACGGTCTTCTGTGGGTTTTTGTTTCGGGCCTTTTACTCGCCGCCGGCGGTTTGATGTGTATATTAAGAATTCGCTCGGCAAACTCTTTACGCCATCAGGGAATTAGAAGTGGGCAGGAAAATGAGCTAAATCATAAAGCAAATACAGGCCGCGTTCGGTTAAGTCTTTTAATTCCCACCCTTGCGCTGGTCATGATTGTCGTCTCGTTTTTCGTTTTTTTAAATCATTCTTCACAATCTCCACCGGCTTCTTCAAGCACAACGATGCATCAAACTAAAACCGATCATCAATGGCAGTTTCAACCGCCTGTGCCCCTTTCGGAAGATAGTTTCCGTAAGGTCCTTGGGGCCATTCTTTTGGGAATAGAAGAACAAGGGATAATCCCGACTCCTCGAGCACCCCGGAAGGGAAGGAGTAAAAAACAAAAGAAAGCAGGGAATGAAGGAGAACTCCACGAAATAAAAAGCGGCGGTTCTATTTCCTCAGAGATTCGCGGGGCCGTCGACCGTCGGGTATTGTTTGCCTTTATCGTAACTGTGTTAATCGTTATCGGGGCTTGGGTGTATTTTGTCGGGTTGGTTCAAGAAGAGGATAAAACTTCTTTCGGCCTTATCCGCGACGGCCCGTCGCAAGAAAAAAGAATCGACGCCGAAATAACTTCCCCCAAAACGCCCGCCCCTGAAGATACCGACCCTGCTTTAATGTTTCCCAGCGCCCCATCCCAGCCGATACTGATCGTCGACCACACTAAAATCGAATTTCCGGAGCTTAAGTGGGAAAAAGCCGACCATCTTGAAACAAGATACGGAATCCGCTACAGCGTGTCGATCGGCAACGATGATCTTGATGAGATCAGCTTTCATACCATCCATTTTTATCCGGGATGGGGGGCTCAAAAACAGGATCTCACCAAAGATGGGATCTCGGTTAAACAGACAATTTATTTTGAAGAGGCCCAGGATTTGTATCAAACGTACGATTATTTCCTTCCTCAACACGAATCGAACCGTTCACTAGCAATGCCCGATGACAGGACCCATACCTTTGTGATCATGTCTCATCCCGGCTGGACCCTGATCCTGGATCATGCCATTGCCCTTGATCTATCCGTCGAGACAGATGAGGGGGCTGTAACATTTAATCTCATTCGCTCGTTTGAATTCCAAGAGAATGCGGATGTTTTTAACAGATTGGATTGGTTCGTCGACCAGATCAAGGAAGGACAAGTGGACGAGGGATGGGACGTCGAGAAGAACCGAGGGACGATCACAACAAAATTGGCGGGAGAGAAAATCTCATACTCTTTTGGCGGGACGATTGATTGCGATTTAGACTGCCCGTCGCTGCATATTTCCCATTCAGAAATCGTCGAACACCACTGCGACCCGCAAATGCTTCTTTGGCAGAAAGGGCTCAACAATGTCCGCCGGGAAAATCCCCTGTCCCCCGGGCAGGTGGCCGCCATCCTTCAAAATCCGCAATCATCGCGCGAGGAGGTCTTTTTAGCCCTTCTTTGGCTGCGTAGTCCTTTTGTTCCTTTAAAAGATGTTGAAGGGGTATTGATTGAAATCATCGACCACGGGAATTTTTATCAACAGGAAGTCCTGCGCCGTGTTTTGCTGACCCGGGGGCCCGAAGGCATGGAGATTCTGACGACAGCCATCCTCGATTCCAGGAAAAAAGTTTCTCAATACGCGTGGTACTGGTTGAATGATTTTATCGAAGATTCGGAAAAAGGATTTGAGGGCACTGGTGTCTCTGAGCAAACACGGCAATTGGCTGCCCAGGCGTTTGCCAACTTCCTTGACGGGCTTGATGAGGATAATTTGTCCGCGCTGGAGAATGTGGTTATTGCTTCCCAGGACTTGGCTCCCTTTCTGGATGAAAGCGATCGATTAACGTTTTTGCATCTAAGTGCCCGTCTGCTTACCAAGGGTGATGATGACCAAAGACAAAATGCCCATGGAATTTTAGGTTATTGTTTTAATGCAGATGAATTGCCCAATCTCGTCCTTTATTTGGCGGATTACAAGCATTATTCCGACGATGTCTTGGCCCGGCTGATGGAAACCATTCAGCGCGGGAACATCGAGGGCAGCCAAGAATGGGCCAAACACCTTTCCCTTATAAGAGATGATCCCTCGGTCAGTGAAAATATCAGAGAGCTCGCCGGGGTTTATTATAACGAATTAGAAATTCCGGATGTTGAAGAAAAGACGGCAGAGAACAATATTGAGGATGGCGGCGCCAACGTCCATAACGCCACTTCGGCGGCGGACAATACGCGAGGAAGCAATGTCGGAACGAAGGATGCGTTTGGTGCGGGGGAAAGAGAACGTTTGAACAATAATGACGTTGGAGACGCCGATCAAGAAAATAATGGCGATCAAAAAGACAATTCCCGGCCGCTATTGATCACAGCCCTTGCGGCAGCGATCGTCGTCGGTTTGTTTGCGCTTCGCTGGCTGTTAAGGAGATCGATCCGTTCGTCTTCGCCTTCGGAGCCCCGGGACCCTCATCGACGCAAATAACGCGTTTTTATGTGCGCAGGAATTGTTTATCGAGAAATGATTCGGAGAGCTCAATCACCGTCGGGCGTCCGTGCGGACACGTCAACGGATCGAGGCAATCGAGGAGTTGTTGGCGCTGAGATTCTGCCTTTTCTTTGTTAAGATAATCGCCGGCCATGATGGATGAGCGGCAGGCCCGTCGGGCGAGAGTTTCAAAATCATTTTTTTGCACCGTTTCACCGGCGAAAATGCAGCGCACCGCCTTTTCCGGGTCCTTTAAGAGGATAGCATGCGCGTGAATGGCGATTGTTTCGTGGTCCCATTGGTTCGTTTCCAACCCGCATTTTTCCAGCTCTTCCTTCATTTCTTCCCACAACAATAGTTCTTGCGGCGTTAGTTTGATTCTTTTCTTAAGATTAACGCGGTGGGGCGGGTGGAGTCGATTATATTTTTGGCAACATAGGAAATGAAATTTTTGGGGACGATAAGTCTTGCAACCCCCTCCTGGGCTTTACGATTTATCCGGATGTCTTGGCAGGGTTGTTAAAAACTTTTTGACAGAAAAGGTCATTTTTGTTAGTATAAATTATTGTTTACTTTTTTAAATGGGCCCAAGCCACGGGTCAAAAATAATTTTGACGGGCTATCTTGATTTCGCAAAAGAGGAATCGGGATAGCTTTTTTTATTTGACTTACTTATAGAGAAGATCATGGGGGAATGATCCCCGGGGAGGAAAAAAGCATGAAAAGAGTAATTAGGATTACGGCGGCATTGTTGTTTGTTGTTTTAGGTGGTATTGGTATTCCCAGAGCTTATAGTGATCCCGGTCAAGCGACATGGGAAGCGGCCCAGCAGGTGGATGAGTTGTTGTTAGAGTTAAACGATTCGAAAAGATTAAGTATCCCCGCCCGTCAAGCCATCGAATCCACGATTCAGCGGAAATTAAATGAAATCAATTCTAGTTTAAAAAGTGATGTAAAGTTAATTTATGTGAGCCAATCCGGTAAAAGCGAAGTGATCCCTGTTGTGTTAGGCGAGGGGGAAGGTTTATTAACAGTGATTGAAAGCGGTTTAAATTATTTTGTTTGTAACTTTTCTGATAACGGCTCAGATCAAGCCAATCAAACGGTCAGTAGCCTTATTACCCCTTTTGTCGGTGCTGATGGTAGTGGCGGCACTCAAATCAATTCCACTTTTAGCCCAACAATAGTGTTCAGTAATCCATATTTAAATTGTCTTAATAAATGTAAGGATTCCCTTAGTGCGGCGTATGATTGCGATCATGTTATTTTGGATGAGTCAGGTAATGATATTGGATGGTGCGGGTTCATGCAGGGTACTATTGAAAATTGTATCGAAAATAGCCAGCCATGTGACGAAGCTTGTCAAGCCATCTGTTCTAGTCTGGCCCAGCAAACCGTTGAGGGGGCGCATTGTATGGCCTGCAGTGGTATTAAGCTGAAGTGCCAGCAGCGCTGTGCTCATCTCATTGGTGTGGGTGAGAGTGATCTCTGAGGTAAAATAAGAATATAAATAATAAGGAAATAATAAAGGGACAGCGCCTTAATGTTTTTGATAAGGCCCCGTCCCTTTCTTGTTTATTATATTTTTAGGTTTTTAAGGATTGCTTGTCTAGAAATTGTTCGGTTAGTTCGATAATGGTTGGACGTCCGTGTGGGTCTGCCTGCGGCGAGATCTCACACGGCCAAGAATTATGTTCTAAGAAATTGTTTGTCCAGAAAGCCTTCGGAGAGTTCAATCACTGTCGGGCGGCCGTGCGGGCATGTCAACGGATCGAGGCAATCCAGCAGTTGTTGGCGCTGGGATTCGGCTTTTTCTTTATTGAGATAATCGCCGGCCATGATGGAGGAGCGGCAGGCCCGTCGGGCGAGTGTTTCAAAATCGCTTTTCTGTATCTTATCTCCTGCCAAAACGCAACGGACGGCTTTTTCGGGGTCTTTAAGCAGGACCGCATGGGCATGGATCGCAATCGTTTCGTGGTCCCATTGGTTCGTTTCCAATCCGCATTTTTCCAGCTCTTCCTTCATTTCTTCCCACAACAATAGTTCTTGCGGCGTTAGTTTGATTAAAATCGGGCTTAAGAGCGGCTGGATTTCGAGATTGCCTTTTTGCATCTGTTCGATCAACCGTTCATAAGTGATGCGTTCGGCCGCCGCATGCTGATCAACGACGAGAAGCGAGGAGCCGGCGTCAAAAATCTGGAATTTGTTGAGGAACGCTCCTAAATAACGGGCATTCGTCAGTTTCGCCTGCAATCCGTCTTTATGTTTTTCTAAAGGATTGTCGGATGGAATAAATAAGGAAGAGATTTCGTGGGATTGCTGCGGGTACGCGTAATCATCGCTGGGAGATCTGACAGTGTTTTGAGTGTTCTCAAGATGCTCCGGCGGCGCGTAGGAAACGCCCGCGCGGCGGATTTCAAACACAGAAGCTTGATCCTGAGGGCCGCCGACTTTTGAAGTCATCATTTGCTGCAGTTGACTTTTTTGCATCAACGTCCTCTCACACAGGGAGCGTAAGAACGAACAAATCTGCTGTTCGTTTTTCATTTTGATTTCCCGTTTGGACGGATGGATGTTGACGTCGATGTCCGCGGCCGGAATCGTCAAATGCACGAGAAAAAAAGGCGAGGTGCCCTCGGGCATAATTAAGCGGTAAATCTGGTTTAAGTGAAACGCAATGCTTTTATTTTGGACAGGGCGGTTATTGACAAAAATGAATTGCAGGTCCCGTCGGGCGCGTTTGATATTCATGTCGCCAAACACAGCGTGACAGCTGACTCCGAGTTGGCTCCAGGATTCGTTAACTTCCGTGAGAAATTTTTCCTCCAAGTTCAACGTATCCGCGACGCGCGTGATGAGGCTGGGGGCCGGGGCAAGATTCAGCAATTCTTTTTCCTGATGGGTCAAGCGAAAACGGGCCTGAATATTTAAGAGGGCGTAAGGGATGACGGTGTCTAGAATTTGATGCAGTTCGGTTGTATTGGCTTTTAAAAATTTTTTGCGGGCAGGGGTGTTAAAAAACAATTCTTTGATCTCGATGTCGGTGCCGTGGCCGGCGAACGTTGCGGGCCTGAGTCCCAATTTTGTCCCGCCACGTAAATGGATTTCCCAGCCTGTCCCGCCACCCCCGCCGCTGGCGGGGCTATCCGATTCTTTTGTCCGTGTCTTAAGCACAACATCGGCGATGGCGGCCACACTGTAGAGTGCTTCTCCACGGAATCCGAGCGATTGTATGGCGTAAAGATCGTCGGCATTTTCGATTTTACTGGTGGCGTGGCGCAGGAAGATTTTTTCAATGTCCTCGTGATCGATCCCATCGCCATTATCTTTTAAATGAATGAGGGTCTTTCCCGCTTCGCTCAAGTGAAGTTCGAGATTGTCCGCTCCCGCGTCGAGGGAATTCTCCAAGAGTTCCTTGACGACGGAGGCGGGCCGTTCGATGACTTCGCCGGCGGCAATTTTAGACACTAAATCAGGGGAAAGGATGTGGACTTTAGGCATATTGTTTCTGTCGACAGTGACCGGTCGCCAGTCGTCAGCAATTTTTTGCTGGTCACTGGCGGCTGGCGACATTATCCTTTTTTTTGAATCTTCTCTTTCCATTCCTGCAATTGATTGAGCGCTGCCAACGGGGTCGTGGCGTTTAAATCGATTTTTTCAAGTTCAGTTTTAATCTCTTGCGCGATTGGATCAGGCGAAGCAAATAGATTCAGTTGATGTTCATTCGAATAATTGGCCTTTAGTCCTTCTTTGAGATCACTCTTTAATTC
>JAGVNC010000080.1 GCA_020053475.1 Candidatus Omnitrophota bacterium
TGTCCATAACGTCCTCCTTCTCGTTACGGACTATACCATCCAATTAGGACATTCTTATTTTGGTCAATTAGGACATTATCATTTTGGGGTTACAGAAAATTGGGATGGAAAAATTCCTCACGGATGAAAACCGATACGGCCCTTTGGCTTTTCGTCTTCCCGCATGAGCCGCCGGATGGCTTCCAAAATGGCTTGGATCTCTTTATCATGACGGCCGATCCGTTGTTCTAACTCTTCGATCTTGTAGAGAATGCCTTTGTGCGATGATATAAGCTCTTTTAGCCTGATAAAGACCTTAATGATCATAATGCTGACCCTAACGGCCTGTTCGCTTTTCAGGACATTGGCCAACATAGCAACACCATGCTCGGTGAAGGCATAGGGCAAAGAGGAAGAATGTTTGAGGAGCCTGAACCGGTGACAAATTGTCACCAGTTCCTCTTTTTCTTTTTTAGTCAGTTGAAACGTAAACTCCACGGGGAAGCGGCTGCGGTTACGCCTCACCTGCCTGTTTAAATATTTTGTTTCAACGCCGTACATGTCCGCCAGGTCTCTGTCGATCATGACCCTCTGCCCGCGGATCATAAAAATCTTCTGTTGAATGACTTCCGTAGCAAGCTGCGTTTGCATAGAAAATCCCCCTTCTTTTTTAGGTTCGGAACAAGGGGGATGAAATAGAATGCTGCTATTTTAGGTTTGGCAAATTATTTTGCCAACCGGAATTTCAGCAAGGCGGGATTATTTCTCGCTATTGAGTTCTTTCTCGATCCTGGTTAAAATACGTCCCACCAATTTATCGTGGCGATAATGGGAAAAATTTTTAAATGGCAGGGATGTCATCTTAAAATAACGCAATTCCACTTCCGCCTCACCGTTAGACAGCGAACGGACATAGGCATTCAGGCGATAATAGTTCGTCCCGATAAAAAAATTATGTTCCCGCATATCCGTAAATAGCAATACCTGCTGGCCCGCGCCCTGCGCCATTTCTTTGCCTTGTTCATACAGCGCCGGATCCGATGAATTGGTGATTTGCCATCCGTAGGCTTCGAACGCTTTTACCGTTGCTTTCAGGACTTGATCAAATTCTCCGTAAACATTTCTTTTGTAAGGATATTGATCCTGGATATACCCGGGGATTGTGACCGTCGTGCATCCGACCAATGTCAGCAATAGGATCAAAAACCAAGACCGTTTCATCTATTCTCTCCTTCCAGATGCAAATTTTACGATGTTAACAGATTTTCCCGTGTTTATAAGGCCGATTTTTATTGCGCAAAGACTTTTGATAAATTTCTTCTTCAATGTCGATGTTGAGGCCCCCGCAAAGATCCAACAGCCGGATAAAAGTATCGGCAAGCTCTTCTTTAAAATTGGCGTCATCCTGATGGCGATGGGCTTCCATGGCCTCGGCCAATTCGGTGACAATCAACATCAATGCTTCGCCGATGTTGCGTTCCTTCTCCCAGAAACCTTTTTCAACCGCGATCCGATGGCAGGATTGCGCCAACTGGTTTAATGATTGCCCTTTAATCTCAATTTCGCTCAAGGAAGGCCTCCATATCGTTTGGTAAGTTTGCTGTGACGTTAACCATTGTGTGGGTAAAGGGGTGTTCCCATTCCAACGAATACGCGTGCAACGCCGCCCGCTTGAATTTAACCAAGGCGTCCCGGCCCAGCGCGTATTTACGCTCTCCGACGAGCGGGTGGTGAATACCGCTAAATTGGATCCGGATTTGGTTCGTCCGCCCCGTCACCGGCTCGGCCTCGACAATACTAAAATTTTCATGGACTTCCCTGACCCGGAAACGCGTCAACGCAAGTTTTTTTGGCTCGCGTTTACGAAATTTCTTTTGGTCAAACCCTTCGATAAAACTTTTCAATTCTCCGCCTTTTTGCTGAATTTTACCTTGGACAAACGCAACGTATTTTTTTTTGATTTTCCTGAGTTTAAAAAGATCCATCATGGCCTTTTGCGCGTGCTTTCCCTTCGCAAAGAGGATCACTCCCGATGTTTCCCTGTCCAGCCGATGACAGGGATGCAAATGATAGGCCTGACCTGCTGCGGGATATTCCCTATTCACAATATCCACCAACGTATTGGTTTCTTTTTTAGGGGTGGGAATGACCAGTAATCCGGGTGGTTTGTTAAACACCACAAAATAGTCGTCCTCATAGACTTTAGGGATCGGATCTTTCAATGGATATGCCCTAGGATGGAGCCCTCGATCAAGGCTGACGCTGGGGAACGACACCATATCTTAACTTGGGTTAAAAGGTTAAGAGGCTGTTTTCGTTTTTTCAAAACAAGAGCTGATGTAATCAGCAATACTATCGGAATCTTTACGCGAGATATCACTAAAAAAAATGGCGATATTAAAAAAATCCTTTAACGGAGAAGGTTCGACACGGACAACAATCCCTTCACAAGAAACTTTTTTGGTCATGCTTTTTCCATTCTTCTTCATGGGCAAAAGAAGGTGGATTTTCAGCTTGGTCATGGGATCAAGAAAACGCGAAACGCGGCAATACGCGCCTGAACGGCTGATATTGGCCGTTTCCGTCACCATATCGCCTCCTTCCTGGCAAATCTTCACTGGAACATTGCAGGAGAGGCGAGGGTTCTTTCTTCTCTCAGCGGAACCTTTTTTATTCATATGAATTCAGGCCTTTGCCAAATTTAAGAATTACAAAGCAGGCCTTGATGATTGTCAATCAAGGCATTATTTCAAATGAAAATCGTTATCCTTGTGTTTGCTCTGGCGAGGCAGGAGTTTCTTGCTGGGCCTTTGGTTCAGCCTGTTGTTGGGCAGCTTGTTGAGCCGCTTTGTCAGCCGCCTGCTTTTGGGCCTCTTCGTCTTTTTGCTTTTTTTCCTCAGTCAATTTCTCTCTATGCCCTAAATAAGCAGTTTTATTCTTATAATACAGGCCGTCACGATAATATCGTTTTCGTTTCCTGATCGTCACGCCGGAGAAAGCACATTTTTTCCCAAAATCCCTATTATCTTCTTTCTTTTCATCAGCCATAAACCTTAACAACTCCTTTCATCATTCATGAAAACAACTTCATTCAAAATTAAATTCCCCCCGAAACCCTTAAAATGCATATTCGGGGACGTCTAAACGCTCAAACCGAATTCCCGCCTGATAACGATCCATGGAAAGAACCTTTTGAACCCAAACCACCCTCCCTGTCCGATCAACCACTTTTTCCCGATCAAGGGGGATTTTTAAAAAGATTTCTGTATCCAGAGGGATAAAGTCCGGAAGAGAGAGACGAATTCCTCCTTCACTCAAATCATAAGAAAGGGTGCCTCCAAAAAAACAGAGATCCTTGCCTTGATATTGGACGGGCTCTCTAAAGTTTATTCGCTGATTATTACGACGATCAGACGATTCGACGCTTTCTCCCATCGTGCTCAAGAGCCTCCTCCTTTGGTTCAATCTTAATGCCAGCATTATAACATATTTGTTTTCACAGACAACCAGATTTTTTATCAAAGATCGGCACAAGCCGAAGACGGAAAATGGCGACCCATGGCATGAAAATTCCGCAACAATGCCCTTCCATCTTGGCTTCTGCATGCTATAATCCTTTTATGTATAAAGAATTTTATCATTTTAGGGAAAATCCCTTTAATGTAACGGCCGACCCTGAGTTCTTCTTTTCCAGCCAACGTCACACCGAAGCCTTTTCCCATCTCTTGTATGGCATTCAACAGCGCAAAGGGATCATTGTCATTTCCGGAGAAATCGGCACAGGAAAAACCATCCTTTGCCGGACGCTGTTAACACGTTTAGGCCCCGATGTTAAAACGGCCCTGATCCTCAACCCGAACTTTTCCGAAATCCAGCTGCTGAAGTCCATTATCCAGGATTGGGGGATCCCGGGAGAATTCCGTTCCAAATTTGACCTCATGAATGCTCTCAACACATTTTTGATGGAACAAAACCTCTTAGGGAATAATGTTGTGTTGATTATTGATGAAGCCCAAAATTTGAACATTAAGCAACTGGAACAAATCCGGTTATTGTCGAATCTCGAGACGGAAAAAGAAAAATTGCTGCAGCTTGTCCTTGTGGGGCAACCGGAGCTGGAAGACAAACTGAATCAGCCCGAATTGCGTCAACTGAATCAACGGGTGACAGTCCGCTTCCATATGACACCGTTAAAAAAAGAAGAGGTCGGTCAATATATTACTCACCGGATCAGCCATGCCCTTGTTTCGGCGCAGCGGGCGCAACGTCCCGTGTTTACGCCCACCGCTGTTGAACGTATTTACAACATGTCTCAAGGAACACCCCGCGTGATCAATATTTTATGTGACCGCGCGTTATTGGCAGGGTTCACAGCCGAAACATCCCTGATTGATGAACACATTATCCAACGATGCATTGCCGAGGTAGTCCACACATGAGCATTATTCATGAAGCTCTAAAAAAAGTCCAGACGACGATGCAGAATAATGGACAAAAAGATCCTGTGGGAATCGAACAACCCCTCCCAATCCCCGGCATAACGCCACCTCAAGCCCCGGCACCAGCCGTTGCTAAATCTTCGGTCCGGCCTCAAGAAAGAATTTCGCTATTGCTTTTTTTAAACCTCTTCGGAATCCTCCTTGTCGGGGGCACTCTTTATTACATCCTGCGTCCTTCCTCTCTTCCCTTAAAATTCTCTTTTCCGGCTGTGGAACCGGTCACCCATCAATCGCAAAGCGCTCAAGAAACTCAACATGTGGCACTACCTTCTGCCCCTCCCGTAATCACGCCGTCCGTCGTTTCGCCCGCACCATTATCTGTGTCTCCTGCCTCGTTCCCCTCAACGATCCCGACGCTCAATGGCATCTCTATGTTGGGAAATAAAACCGTCGCCCTCATTAATAATCAAATTTATGAAGTGGGGGAATCCGCTCAAGGGAAAGAAGTGTTGGCGATTTATGAGGACAGGGTTGATTTACGTGACGGCGAGAACGTTCTCACATTATATATAAGGCCTAAATAAGCGATTTAGCGGTAATCGGCGAGGGCTTCGCGAATAACGGAACGTTGAACCCCTTCCACGACTTTGACTTTGCCGATGCGTTGAGCCAAGACAAAACGATTGCGCCCTGATTTAAATTTTTTATCATATTGCATGATCCGCAGGATATCAACAAGGCGCACTTGTTGAATACGGGAAGGTAACCCGATTCGGGTTAAAAGCGTATTGAGGCGATCATCCTCATCGGGGCTAAACATTTTTAGAAGAACAGACATTCGGCTAGCAATCCGCATCCCTAAGGCAATGGCTTCCCCATGATGATAAACACGGTAATGGCCGGCCGCTTCGATGGCGTGCCCTAATGTATGCCCAAAATTGAGGATCGTCCGGATTCCTTTGGTCTCTTTCTCATCCGCCATGACGACGTTGGCTTTAATACGGCTGGATTCGCGAACAATATGTTCCAACGCGTTTAGGTCTCCCTTTAAAAGAAGAGGAACCTGGCGTTCAATGGTTTCAAACAATTTTTCATCATCGATGACGCCGTACTTCACCGCTTCGGCTAGGCCGTTGCGCAGCTGACGCTGGCTCAACGTCTTTAAGACAGCGACATCACTAAAAACCACACGTGGCTGGTAAAATGCCCCGACTAAATTTTTGCCGATGGATAAATCGACCGCTGTTTTCCCGCCGATGGCGGAATCGATTTGGGCCAGGAATGTTGTCGGGATTTGCACGTAGGGGATGCCCCGTTTATAGACGGCGGCCACAAACCCCGCCAAATCGCCGATCACCCCGCCTCCCAGCGCGATCAAAGATACATCTTTCATGGCATCATAGTGCGCGATTCGATCCAACAGATGAATCGCCATGCGTAACGATTTGCTTCTCTCCCCGTCCGGGACCTCAATCACATACGCGACATAGCCCCTCTTTTTTAAAGAGGTGATGACATTCTTTCCCCATAATTTCTTAATCATGGGATTGGTGACAATGACCACGTTCTTTCCGATGTTGAGCGATTTAAGCGTGGCGCCCAAGCGAGGCAATATCTGGCTCCCAACGATAATCGAATAAGAATTATTTTTTAATTTAACAGGGATTGTCTTAATCAATTTAACGCTCCTTTAAAATCAACACCTAAGAAATGGCCTAAAAAGTCGATTCCCGGTGAAACAAATAGGTCAAAAATATTCAAGTACATCGTGGCGATGATGACAATCAATATTCCATACCGTTCCAATCGCGTGTAATAAAAAGCCAATCGATCCGGCAACAATCCCGCCACCAGCCGCGAACCGTCTAACGGAGGGATTGGGATCATATTGAATACCGCCAACAACAAATTAAGAAAAATAAAACCTAAACAGACTTCCGCCCAAAAAGGTGATGATGTTTGATGGTACACAAGGCTGGCTAGGGCCGCCAGAATGATGTTCGTCGCCGGTCCTGCCAAGCCGACCAATATCATATCACGCTTAGGATGACGCAACTGTTGAAAATTAACAGGCACGGGTTTGGCCCAACCAAAAATAAAAAAATTGTGGCTTAATCCGATAAGATAAATGACGAACAAAAAACTGGGCGCTAGAATCGTCCCGATCAGATCAATATGCTTAAGAGGATTGAGCGTCAAACGTCCGGCTAATTTTGCCGTCGGATCCCCCAACTTATTGGCAGCCCAACCATGCGCGTATTCATGAAGGACAATGGAGATAAACAAGAAAAAGAGTACAAGAGGAATGGCTCACGTCCTTTCTTCATGGGGAATGGATCTATAAAACACGCTGAATTTTAAGAACGTCTAACGCCCCTGAAGTGTCTTCATTGATTAACAACTTGCCTTCGATGTCGACGCGCTCGTTGACAAAATCCTTAAAAATAAAATCCGGGCCGTTTAAATCATAAACCATTTGTCCCTCGGCAACTAAACTGTAAAATTTTTCTCCCGACGATGGATTTTCTTCTAACTGAAGAACCCCTCGCACAGACACCACATTAACAGGGACCGGTGGTTGTTCTTCCACAGGAACTAGCGCGGCGGCCGTTGCCTTCTCTTGCGCGGCCACCTGCGGGTCGCGATACGCGGCGAGATCATTGGATTTAAAATTCACAAGGCCAGCGGCCACATATCCGTAAAGAGATTCGACGGGCTCAACCTGATACCATTGCTCCCCATGATCCAGCACGCGCAGCTTTTGGCCTTTGTCCACCCGGCCGATAATACTATATTGAATCCCCGCACCCGCCCGGACGTTGACATCCGATGCGGTGACCAGGGCTTCTTGCCCCTCCACCAACACATATTTATCGCTGACAAAACTTTTTGCTTGTTTAGGCAAACGGATCTTGTACCAGCTAAAATTGCGCTCTAAAACAATGACAGGATCTCCCTGATCGAGTTGGCAAAGGCGTTCGAAATTTTCACTGGGGCCAGAACGAACATTGACACGGGAATTTTTCATCTCGCCTAAAAACGGGAAAAATTCCTGGCTTCCGTAGCTAACCAAAGATAAAAAGGAAAGGACGAGAGAGAAAAATAAAGTTATTCGTGCGGTGCGCCCTAACATGGCTTTAGAAAGAGAATAATGAGAAAATTTAAACTTTAGCAGCTTTAGCAGGTTTACCCGCGGCAGGAGCCGGTGCGGCTGCGGCTACTTCGCCTTCAGCAGGAGCTTCACCATCTTTGGCCTTGACCGATTTCTTGGCTTTAATTTTCATGATTTTTGTTTTAGGCAAAGCGGTGACCGATTGACTTTCAGCCCAAAGGCCACGGGCCATTAAGTCCTTAATGCGTTCAATCCGCGTCAAAACGCTTCGTTGCTTGACGCCAGCTTTATCCATTTTTAAAGAAGGATGTACCCCCATTTAGAATCTCCTTACAAGTAAATCTTTATATTTTGGTTTTAATTGATGCGAAACCTTTGTGGCTTCATCTTTTTGCGCAAACTTTCCAACGCAAACAATCGAATAACTTCCTTTCGCCAAGACAAAGGGTTGGTAGCCGGTCGTTTTTAATCCTGAAGCTTCCTTTTGGGCCCGTGATTCTTGTTTAAACGAAGCTACTTGAATCGTATACCCGCTATTAATGATATCTTGTTCCGCGGCCGGGACTTTCAGGGTTTTCCGTTTTACAGGAATAGGCGCTGTGACAGCCGCCTGCGCTCCTTCGCCTTTCGTTGCCGGGCTTACCACCGGGGTAAGCGGTGAAGGATCACTGACAACAACAATACTGTCTTGCTGAGGGGAAATTTCCCTGGCGATGAGCCTTCTTCCCCGTTCCACTCCTACGGAAAAAGATAAGACCATTATCATAACAAAAATGATGCAAATGACAATAAGATTTTCCGCCTCCAGCGTTAGGGAACGTAGAAGAAATTTAGGCCTTCCGCTCTCCTGATGTTGAGAAACGGCGTGAGGGAAAAATTCAAATTGATTTTGCGAATTAGGACTAATATTCATCCCATTTTTCCTTTATATCCCAGATGAAAATGGGATAGTCCTTGTTACTTCTAATTTTTAGGAAAACAAAGACATAGTAATAATTATAGACTTATTTATTAACAGATCTCAAGTAATTTCTAAATTTTTTATGTTTAGACAATTCGATGAACGATTGGACGACCCGCGGATCGAATTGGGTCCCGCTGTTTCGTCGAAGCTCGACCACCGCCTCATCGACGCTTAATCGCTTTCGATACGGGCGGCCTTTGACCATCGCCTCAAACGCCCCGACGACCGCCATGACCCGTGCCCCCAACGGGATCTGTTCTTTCTTAAGTCCCGACGGATACCCCGTCCCGTTATAATTCTCATGGTGGTACAAAATGATCGGCAATACAGGCTTTAAAAATTCGACCGGCCGGATCAATTCCACGCTGGTTGCAGGATGGTCACGGATCACCTTGAATTCTTCCGGCGATAGCTGGCTGGTTTTCGCCAAAATATTATACGGGATATCGATCGCTCCTGATTCGAGCAGAATACTCGCGTAATATAAATTGTCAATGGCCTCCTGACGCATATTTAACCGATCGCCCAAAATCTTGACGATTCTAAAATAATTCGGCAAATGGGTGGAAGAAGATGTATATCCATGACGCTCCAGGAGTTTCTCGATAAACCTTACACTTCCTAAAATAATTTTTTGTTGTTCTTCATAAAGCTGCAGGTTTTTGATCGCCGTCACTGATTGTTCGCTGACGACCGATAACATCTCTTTGTCAAATTCCGTAAAAGAATGTTCCTGTTTCCGCCGACGAATAAAAATAGCACCCACATTCTCATCGGCGACTAACGGCAGCCCGATGAGATGGCCTTCGTAAATGGGATACCCTTGTGTCACTCTTAACTCTTTCGCCGGGACATTCGCTAAATCCTTTTTTTTGTTAATTAAAATATTGATTTGATTGTCAAAGATGGCAATCAAAAATAGCTTTTTCTTTTTAGGATCCAACAAATAAATGCTGGAGGAATTTGCCTTGATAAATTGGCAGAGTAACCGCGTCAGGCGCAAGGCCAATTCCTGGACGTTATACGTCGAATTCACCAGCCGATAAATCATATGAACGGCGGATAAAATCGATCTATACTTTTTGGTATGGATTAAAGAGTTTTTTGTGTTCATCAAGAGCAAACCTGTCGGTCATGCCGGCAATGTAATTGCAGACCGCCTTATACATTTTCTTTTCAAATTCCTTCAACTTCTTTTTGTTGTTCGGCTTGGCCGGCCGGTCCCAAATATCATAAGGCAATTGGTTGGGATTGTTTTTATAAACGTCGAAAATCTGGTGAATGACCCGTTTGGCCTTTTCCGTCATTCGCTCAACGCGATAATGACGATAAAGCTTTTCAAACAATAAACGTTGCAACATATCCCTCTGGCCCTTCATCGGAGGACTAAAAGAGATCACCGGCTTGGCTGATTTCCTCAGATGATAGTCTTTTGCCTCCTGCGCCGAGCGGAAATTGTGTTTCTTCAAATTCTTGTAGCTCTCCTCTAAAAGGTCTTTGGTCTGCATATCAATGAGCGCTTTGACGATCTGATATTTAAAAATTTCCGGATCGTCGATATTCAGAGGATGAACCCGCTGATACGCCCGTTGCCACAAAGGATCCGAGTGAAGATCTTTTTGCGTGATGCATCCGGACGTCAAGCCGTCGTCAATATCATGCGACAAATACGCTAACGAATCGGCAATATCCACAACTTTGGCTTCGAGGGTGGGACCGATCTTGCTGAACCGATCCACAAGCGCTGTCTTATCGTACACCGTCTCGTGCTTTAGAATGCCGACCAGAACCTCAGCCGTCAAATCGAGGCCGTCGAACTCCGGGTATCGTTTTTCATATTTTGTCACAATCTCGTAACTGCGGAAATTGTGGTTAAACCCATCGGGGTCTACGGCCTTCATCAGTTCATTAAGGGCGAATTCCCCGGCATGCCCGAACGGCGGATGCCCCAAATCATGGGCCAAGGCAATGGCTTCGATCAAATCTTCATTGAGCTGTAAACTCCGGCCGATGGTCCGGGCGATCTGGGCCACCTCGATGGTGTGCGTCAGGCGCGTCCTATAATAATCGCCTTCCAGGATGACAAACACCTGAGTTTTATATTCTAATTTACGGAAGGCTTCGGAATGGACAATGCGGTCACGGTCCCGCTGATAGCACGTGCGGATTTCGTGTTGCGAATTATCGTGCTCCCGCCCCAAGGAATCCTTACTTTTCATGGCATAAGGAGCCAGGACGCTCTGCTCTAACGCCTCAATGTCTTTTCTGGTACGCATCCTTTAATAAATCATAAATCGTTTTCAACGATTGCGAAATGACCTTCGTGTCGGCCGTCACCGGCATAAAATTCACGTCGCTTTTCCATCGGGGGACCATGTGAATATGAAGATGGTCCGGATACCCTGCGCCGGCGCTCCGTCCCAGATTAATCCCGACATTATATCCGGAAGGCTTCAACACTTTATCAATGAGCGTTTTGTTGATTTCAAGAAGCTCAAATAGGTCTTGTTTTTCTTGTTTGGTTAATTTGCTCAATTCGGCCACATGACGATACGGAAGGATCAAAATATGGCCGTTGTTGTAGGGGTAGATATTCAACACACAAAAACAATGCTTGGAACGGATATAGATAAAATTTTTCTTATCTTGCTTCTGCTTAAGGATCTTGCAGAAAACACAGCCCTTTGTTTTTTTTAGGATCGTCGTAATATACTTTACCCTCCAAGGAGCCCACAATTTATCCATGATTAATCCTCAATTCTGATAATCTCCCCCACTGCTTTCCCTTGATCGAGGTGAAGAATCCCATAGGAGCGATAAGGCGCGCGCAATGTATCCGTGGGACTACCAGGATTAAAATATAAAATATGTTTAATTTTCTCATTGAACGCTTGGTGCGAATGCCCGAAGATCACAACATCAACTTTTTCTTTTTTAAATTTTTCTTTCATCACATTTAGGATAGTTTTGACCGGCCCCACCCCATGAGTAATCCCGATCGATACCCCCTCTAACTCGATGATCCGATATTCCGGCAATTTCGCGGCCAAGGATGGTTCATCCATGTTTCCCCGGACCCCAATCACTTTCCCCAATTTTTCAAATATTTTTAGGTCGCTGAGCGAACAAAAATCGCCGGCATGAATAATGAAATCGACATTCCGAAAGTCTTCCAACATCGCCTTAGGGAGCCCCTGGGAATGCGTATCTGCGACAACACCTATTCTCATCATTTCAATTCATCTATCGCACGATAAACGGCTGATCAAACAATGTTAATAACGTATTTAATTCACCTTCGTTCCAAATCCAAAAGCGTTCTTGCAGGGCTTTCAGGCGCGTGTTCTCATCTAAGTCGGTCAACGAAATAATCAGGCAACGGTCAGGCTTTTTAGCCAATTTTTTAAATTCCACGAGCGCGCTGGTCACTTCATTTTCACCCAAACATTCTTTCTTAAGAAAAATAAACCACACCTCATCCGCCGTGGCGGCTTTGATCACCTCGGAATAATTGCCGGAGTCATTACGGAACTTAAACGGAACAATTTCCTGAAAAACAGGCAATCGATACGTACGCCCGTTGAGATGAAAGGATTCGTTGTCGAAACAATGAAGGAGCTCAATGATGCGCGATGAAAAATCTTTGCGGGACGATACCTTAAACTCCTCCATCAGGCATGAAAATTCTTCTTTAAATTGTTTCCGTTGTTTATCGGGTGAGAATTCGACGTCTTTCAGGCGTTTCTGATAAACGTATTTCAACCAATACTTCAGCAATTTATCTTTATAATAATAATGCTGGCCATTTTTGACTAAGACACCAATCTCTAATAAATCATTCATTTTCTGCCCCATTTGATGGCGGCTGATACCGATCGTTTCCGTAAGCTCTTTGAGGCTGTTCACTCCATTGGCCAGGGAAATTAAAACGGATGAGGCCATGCGATCCCCTTTGCCACTGCAAATGGCGGCGACAATCAATTCGAAATGCCGGCTCAAGACTCCCCATCGGTCAAAGATGGCATTCTCCACCGACTGGACCAGAAGCGGCATATAGATTTCGCCTTGTTTATGGACAGCACTTAAATTCAACAACTCCTGACAAATCAAATTTAAATACAACGGATGGCCACCGGTAAAATCCGTCAAGAAATTTCTTAATCCCGCACCGATGCGCACACTGCCCAAATTACGTTCAATAAATTGCTGGCTTGTCTGTAGATCAAACGGCTGGACTTCAATGGTCTCAAAATTCCCGAACAACAACGAAAGTTTTTCACTAAGAATTTTCTTGGCGACTTGGGGGTAAGAAGACACAACCACATACAAACACCTCTTTTGAGTCATAATCTTTTGGCCCAACAATTGAAACGTATCGTCAGCCAGGAAATCTTGCAAATTGTGAAACTCGTCTAAAATCAACAAACAAAATTTCCCCGTTTCATTGGTAAACACTTCAGGCAACGACAACAGCCCTTGCATGGCGGCAGAAGTTTTCCCATTCGCCATGTCAGAACGAATCTTGCCGATCACTTGGACCGTATTGGGGATTAAATGTTTGGCGCTTTCTTGAAGAAGGCTCAAGTCTTCATGGAGAGGCAATTTCTGACTTTTGAGGAAATGATAAAGAAGACTCCCCGTGAATTTAGAATAAAAATAATTTCCATCCCTGTGTTCCAAATCCAAATAAATACTGATGATGTCCGGGTCGTCCAAATCCTGTAGAAATCGCTGGACGATCGAGCTTTTCCCCAGATATTGATCGCCCAAGAGCGCGACATTCTGGCGATAGCCGTCTTTGAGCCCAACGACGCGTTTTTTCAATAACTCTAAAATGGCAGAGCGTCCAAAAAAATGTTCAAAATCTCGATAAGTCATAAGATGGTAACAATGTTACGGCAAATAAAATAAAGGGTTTCCCTCGATGGCATTCTTACGGATCTCGAAATGCAAATACGCCAACTCGGATGTTTCACCGAGTTGTGCAATATCCTGTCCCTTAGCGACCTGTTCGCCCAATTTCACCAACAGCTTGGCATTATTCCCATAAACGGAATACAATCCCTCCGGATGTTTGACAATGACCAAATGTCCCTGCCCAGCGAGGACATCGGCAAAAACCACATCCCCGCGCCGGGAGGCTCTCACCTTTCCGCCCGGGTTGGCCTTGATATTGATTCCCTTATTTCGGACATTCCCTAACGGCGCGTGAAAATATTTGATGATTTTGCCTTGCACGGGCCAACTAAATTCTTCTTTTCCCGAAAAATCACGGTGAACTTCTTTGACCGCATAAGCTCCCGGGACAAACACAAGTTGATTTTCCTCTACCTGGGCGACATCCGGAATGTTGTTGGCTCGGACGATGTCTTCCATGGCGATATCATAAGTCTTGGCGATCCGCCACAAAGTTTCTCCATTTTTCACCTTATGGTAAACACCGATTTTCTCGGGTTCCGGATAGTCTTGACGAGTATTAGGAGACACCCCTTCCCGACTGACAGCACATCCTGCCATCAGGCAAACAGCGGCACCATAAAGAACTAATAATAAAAAATTATTTTTCCGCATCATCAAATAAATTTGGAGCGGGCGATGAGAATCGAACTCACGCAGCCAGCTTGGGAAGCTGGAGTTCTACCACTGAACTACGCCCGCTTCACAATGACCAATGATCCCAACGAATTCTTAAACTCCTGACAAACTTTTCTTACGTTATTGGCTAAACAAATGCCCCGACAAACAGCGACACGATTGACTCCCCAGGACCGCAATGTTGGAATATTGTTAACGTTAATCCCTCCGATCGCAAAAACAGGGATTTTAATCTGTTTGTACACCTTTTTTAAAAGTGCCACGTCCATGGCGGAGCGTTCGGGTTTTGTCAGTGTCTTGAACACTGATCCCAATCCGATATAATCAGCACCTTGTTTCTCTGCGTCACGGGCCTGCCGGTACGTTTGGCAGGATATGCCGATGACGGCTTTAGCCCCCATCAACTTCCTGGCCCACAAAACCGAAAGATCGTTTTGCCCCAAATGAACACCATCCGCTTGGCTAACAATCGCTAAATCAACACGGTCATTGATGATAAACAATACATGCCTGGGGATCAAAGAACGTATTTCCCGGGAAAACTCAAGGATCTCTGCAGCCGTTCCATCCTTGTCCCGTAATTGAATAATATTCACGCCGCTTTTTACCGCTTGGCCGATAATATCAAAAAGCTCTGCGTAACGATTAACCTGCCGATCAAGGATCAAGTAGAGATTAGAATCTCTCAGCAACTTTCTTTTCGAGAGCATATACCTTATAACGGATCTGTTTTAACCCTCGCGCCCGTTGAACGTTGAATAATTTTGTAAATTCTTCCAAAACCCTGATCGATTCTTTGATCCGCTGGATGTTAGCAAAAAAAATATCGTCGATGTGTTTTCGTTTCATCTCGGACAATGAGGACCCTCGCCCTACATCTCCATCAATATCGCGCGCTTCAATCAGCTGAAGGATTGTTAGCTTGGCGATCATGGCTGTCAACTGATGGCGCAACGTTTTGAAAGATCGGGATGCTGGGCCATCATTCAAGACAAAACGACAAACATCTTCACAAACTCTCAATCCTTCTTTCGCGCGATTAAAATTCGCATCGATGACACGCCGCAACTGTTTTTCATTTAACTTTTGCACGTTTCAAAATATGACCAACGATATTCGTCGTTGATTTCCCGGGAATATATTGAATTAATTCTACGCGGCCGCCCAAGAACTTAACAATGTCACTTCCCACCACTTCTTTGCCCTTCCAATCCGCTCCCTTCACAAGAATGTCCGGCCGGATCGCTTGGATTAACTTTAACGGGGTGTCTTCATTAAAGAATGTCACAAAATCAATGCATTCTAATGCCGCCAATACTCTTGCTCGGCCTTCTTGCGGGACGATGGGGCGCTGATGTCCTTTCAGCCGTTTGACCGAGGCATCCGTATTTAACCCCACAATCAGGACCCTGTCATTTTTTTTAGCAGCCTCTAAATATGAAACATGCCCCTCATGTAAAAGATCAAAACATCCATTGGTAAACGCAACGCTTTTGCCTCGGCGACGCAACGATTGAATCTTCTGCCTCAGCGTTGTCCAATCACGAATAATTTTTGTTTTTGTATCCACGAGATTTTTACTTCACTAATGCGTCTTCAACCAATTCACAAATCGTATGCAAAATACAAATATGCGATTCCTGAACCCGCGCTGTTTTCGTTGAAGGGACGATGATCCTAATGTCGCTGCATGGGGCGAGTTTACCGCCGCCCCCCCCCGTTAATGAGATGGTTGTCAATCCCATTTTTCTTGCCTGTTGGATCCCTTCGATCACATTGCGGGAATTGCCACTTGTTGAGATCCCGATCGCCACATCGCCTTTTTTGGCTAACCCTTCGAGCTGCCGGGCAAAAACGCAATCATACGAATAATCATTACTCAACGCTGTCAGGATGGACGTATCCGTCGTCAGAGCCACAGCGGGCCAAGATTCCCGTTCTTTTTGAAAACGGCCGATAAATTCTGCGGCAATATGCTGGCTATCCGCGGCCGACCCCCCATTGCCAAAAAGAAAAAGTGTTCGATGTGCTTTCATTGCCGCCATAACGCTCTCAGCGGCCCGGATGATCTGCGTTTGATTCTTGGCAAACGCCTTCTTTTTAACATCGATGGAATCTTCGACAATCTGTTGAATCATTTTTTTCATCAATGTTCTCTCGATTCTTTAAGCGGCGAAAACCTGGGCCATATCATAAAGTTCTTTGTCAATAGCTTTGTGCTTGCTGACCGCTTCGGCAATCGAAACGGAACGCAATTTATTATCAAGAAGACTCACCATCTGGCCGAATTTACCTTCATTGATCAGGTCGACGGCCTTAAACCCAAACCGTGTCCCAATAATTCGATCATACGCCGTCGGGGTTCCTCCCCGTTGAATATGCCCCAAGACACTCACGCGTGTTTCATACCCTGTTTTTTCTTCGATGAAATTCGCCACCAGCTCTCCAATATTGCCCACACGATGTCGGCGTTTAGGGGCCCCCTCCTCAATGGGAACATAATGGCCTTGGATTTTAGCACCTTCGGAAACGACAATAATGCTAAATGATTTCCCCCGTTTATGCCGTGTTTTTAAGGCATCACAAACCACATCCATGTCCACAGGGAATTCCGGCACTAAAATAATATCCGCCCCTCCGGCAATCCCTGCCTCCAGCGCAATCCAGCCGGTATAACGCCCCATGACCTCAACGACCATAATCCTGTGATGGCTTTCCGCCGTCGTATGCAAACGGTCAATACATTCTGTTGCAATATTAACCGCTGTATCAAAACCAAACGCGTAATCAGTCCCCGTCAAAGCGTTATCAATGGATTTAGGAACACCGATGACGGGCAACGATTTTTGTTTATACAATGTTAAGGCGGTCTTCAATGTGTCTTCGCCGCCGACGGCGATCAAAGCATCCATGCCGTTTCTCTTAAAATTCTCACTAATCAGATTAATTGTCTCTTTGGGCAAAGGCGGAATCATGCGGCTAGTTCCTAAAATCGTCCCCCCGCGATCGAGGATGCCTGATGTCAACCGCAGGTCTAGGATCCGCATATCGTTTTCAATCAACCCGCTCCAGCCATTTTTAATCCCGGTCACAACATACCCTTCGATCATCGCCTTACGCACGACAGCACGGATCACCGAATTAAGGCCAGGGCAATCGGCTCCTCCTGTAAGAATACCAATTTTTTTCATCAATGTTTCCTTTGAACACCCAAATTAAGCGCGATAACCTTGAAAAGGAATGTTGGGCTGCTCATATTTATCGGCATTATTCGCCGTCGATTTATTTAAAAAATTCTTAAGGATTTTACCGACGTAAATATGAATCCTCAGGCGTCCTTCGATCCCGATAATTTCCTGGATCTTGCGGGTCACTAGGCCTTGGACCCGGGATGTTAATTGCGGAATATTGAGATCCGCCACAATAATGAGTCGAATATCCACGTCCAATCCTTTTCTAGAGGCCCGGATGACGACTTTCACGTCTTTAATCTCCGGCATCTGCCTGATTTCCCTCTTCACCATTTCTTCCATCGCCAACAGAGACACCGCCACCCGGCCGGCCGGGTTATCAAAGGCAATAACTTTATTGCGCTGAACATGATTTAAGAATAAACGGTAAAAAACAATCGTTTCCCCGATTAAAACACCTGTCACAATGCCCACAATCAAGCGCAATTGATCATCATGGTAAATCACATAAATACTTTGCAAAATAAAATCGATATCCAAGCGGTGGGTCACTAAAAGAACAAAGAACCCGCTTAAAAATAAAATAATCAACACAAAAATAAAAACAAAGATGCGGGCCAGAAAAATCATGGCGTCCCTCCCTGTCCCGCCCTGGCGGGGCTTTTATCGATGCCCAACACATTGATGTTAATCTCTTTTAGATTGATATCACCGGCTTTTCCCAACGCTTCACGAACGGCATCCTGAACGACCTTGGCCATGTGAGGGATATTTTGTCCATAGGCGACTAAAATTTTAATCTCCAGGCTCACTTCATGATCGTTGACCGTCACCTGCACCCCGGGAACGATTTTTTTTCCAAAAAATTCTAATATCGTCCTGATCCAATCGTCCTCCGCAATGCGCACCGAAGGCAAATTCTTGATCGTCAAGGCAACAATTTCCGCGATGACTGTATCCTGCACTTGAACCATTCCTAAATCAGATTTTCGATAGGTGTTCATGCCGCAACTCCCGCTTCCTTCTTAAACATTTTTTCTAAGAAATGGGTGGTGACCTTCCCTTTAAGAAAATCAGGATGGTTTAAAATATCCAAATGCAGCTGCACCGTTGACTTGATCGGGGAGACATAAAATTCTTCCAACGCCCGTTGCATGATGCGAATCGCTTCGCCGCGATTTTCGCCATAGCTGATCACCTTCGCCATTAATGAGTCGTAGTGCGGAGAAATTTTATATCCTGGGTAAATATGGGTATCGACACGAACCCCGGGCCCGCCTGGCAAATTCAACTGTTCGATGACGCCTGGGGATGGGAGAAAATTATTCTCGGGGTCTTCGGCATTAATCCGGCACTCAATGGCCGCTCCCTTGATTTTCACATTCTCCTGTTTAATCTTTAACTTCTCTCCCGCCGCAATTTTAATCTGTTCTTTAATTAAATCGATCCCCGTCACCATCTCCGTAACGGGATGTTCAACTTGAATGCGGGTATTCATTTCCATAAAATAAAAATTATTTTTAGGATCTAAAAGGAATTCGATTGTTCCAACGCCATAATAATGGACTGCCTTGGCCGCTTTGACAGCCGCATCTCCCATCTTCTTTCTCAATTTACTATCCAACGCCGGTGAAGGCGATTCTTCGAGGAGTTTTTGATGACGCCGTTGAATACTGCAGTCCCGTTCACCCAGATGAATGATATGCCCGTATTTGTCTCCAATGATTTGAATTTCGACGTGCCGGGGTCCCTCAATATATTTCTCCAAGTATACATCGGAATTTCCAAAATTGGCATCCGCTTCATTTTGCGCTAACGCAAAAGAGCTTGTCAATGTCATGTCATTATGACAAACACGCATGCCCTTTCCTCCACCGCCAGCCGCCGCTTTAATAATCACAGGATATTTGATCTTCTTCGCGATTCTCAGTGCTTCTTCTTTTTTCAAAATGACACCGTCTCCGCCAGGCGTCAGAGAAACACCTATTTTTTTCATCGTTTCCTTAGCGACAACTTTATCGCCCATTGCGCGAATGGCTTTAGGGCTCGGCCCAATAAACGTGATATTACACGATTCGCAGACCTCCGCAAAATGCGCATTTTCGGCCAAGAATCCGTACCCGGGATGGATCGCCTCGACGTCGGTGATTTCGGCAGCGGAAATAATGGCGGGGATGTTGAGATAACTTTCTAAACTCGATGCGGGGCCAATACAGACGGCCTCATCGGCAAAACGGACATGCAAAGAATCGCGGTCGGCTTCGGAATAAATCGCGACGGTGCTGATGTTCATTTCACGACAGGCGCGAATGACCCGTAACGCTATTTCTCCACGATTGGCAATAAGGATTTTTGAAAACATATTCTAAAACGAACGGGTGATCCCCTTCGTTAGACAGGCTCAACCACAAACAACGTTTGGCCAAATTCGACAGGTTGGGCATTCTCCACAGGAATCTCAACGATCTTTCCTCGCACTTCGGATTTAATTTCATTCATGAGCTTCATCGCTTCGACGATGCACACCACTTGGCCCACCTCGACAATTTGACCGACTTCGATAAAGATGGGTGCTTCAGGAGAAGGAGCCCGATAAAATGTTCCAACCATCGGGGATTTAATCTCTTTGGCATTAGGATTCACCGATGTCGACGCCTCAAGGGCAGGCGCCGAGGGTTGAGTTTCGACATGATAGCGGAGCGGCTGGTGACGAGTGGGTTCATAGCCTTCCGCACTATTTTTCCTGATTTTGATTTTAGTCCCTTCACGTTCTACCTCAATCTCGTTAAGGTCATGTTCGTTCATGAGGTTAATGATTTCCTTAATTTCCTTTAAATTCATTTCTTGACCCTTTCGACGTATGCGCCGGTTCGTGTATCGATTTTAACCACATCCCCGATTTCAATAAACAGTGGCACATTTACGATTTTCCCTGTCTCCAATGTTGCGGGCTTACCGCTTGATCGGGAAGAATCTCCCTTCAGCCCCGGCTCCGTATGTTGGATTTCAAACTCGATAAAAGTAGGCAAATTAATCTGCAAAATTTCTTCCTGATGAAAGACCGCCGACACCTGAGTTCCATCTTTGAGAAAACCAACGAAATCTCCTAACGTGGATGCATTGACGACTTGCTCTTCATAGGTTGAATTATCCATGAAATGATATTTATCGTCAGCATGATAGAGATACTGAAGTTTTCTTTCTTCCAGATTGACATCCTCTAATTTCTCGGAAGCTTTTAGATTTCTCTCCAATACCTGTTGGGTTCTTACGTTTTTAATCTTGACTCGGGCGAAAGCCGCGCCTTTTCCCGGCTTCACATGTTGATAATCGACGACTTGAAAAATCTGGTTATCCAGATCAATCCACATTCCTGCAGAAAGTTGACTAATCGATATTGCCACTTAAAACCTCACAATTGTTTTTGGTGACTCTGACCATGTCTTCGATGCGAACACCAAACTGGTACGGTAGGTACACCCCCGGTTCAACGGTAACGACCATTCCTTCTCTTAAAATCGCCGAACTTTTCTGGGATAACCGCGGGCTTTCATGAATTTCAAGCCCTACCCCATGGCCCAGCGAATGGCCAAAATATTTATCTAACTTATGTTTTGCTAAATAGTTACGTGCCGCTCGGTCTACATCAGCAACCCTAACTCCCGGCCTGATTTGACGGATGGCTTGGAGCTGTGATTCTCTAACAATAGTTGTGATTTTCTCAACAAGTTTGGGTATTTTACCCAAAAAGAACATACGTGTCAAGTCGGACTTATAGCCTTCCACTTCAATTCCCATATCGATCAAAACAGGTTCGTTGTTACGGATTCTTCGATCGGTGACTTTGGCATGCGGGAAGCAGGAATTGGGGCCGGAAGCAATGATGGGGGGGAAAGAAAACGTCACACCCAAAGGATTAATGAATTCTTCCAGGTGCCAAAGGACATTTCGTTCGGTCATATTAGGTTTGACGGCCTTTTTTAGAAAACACAGGGCTTGGGCATGGATCTTAAGGGCCTTCTTAATATGTTGAATCTCCTTTGCATCTTTTGTCTCACGATAATATTCCACAATATCATTGGCCCCAACGAAATTGATTCCGGAAGGGCATTGGGACTTGAGGGTTTTATATTGACGTAAACTAAACTCATTTTCACTAAATCCTATCTTTCTTAACTTTAGCGTCTTCGCTAAATCAAAAAGCGTTGCCATCAACGATGTCGTATATTGTTTAACCCCAATGCCTTTAAGCTTCTTTTGAGCGGCCCAGACATAACGGAAATCCGTTAGATAAACGGCCTTCTTGGGACTTACCAAGAGCCAAGATTCATCCGCAGGGAAGTTGGTCAAATACCGGATATTCTCGTTTTTAGTGACAAGAAGGGCATCGAGATGTTTTTGCTTCAAAGAATGAACAATATTGTTTAATCTGGGATTCATTCGCAGGATTAGTTTATTTGCTGATGAGACGGATAGCGGCTTGAAGTCCCCAATAGTAACTATGTTCCCCAAACCCCGCTATTTGGCCTCGGGCGACAGGGGCGATTAAAGATGTGTGACGAAATTCCTCGCGAGCATAAATATTCGATAAATGCACCTCAACGGCGGGGATACTGACGGCTGCGATCGCATCCCGGATGGCCACGCTTGTATGAGTATAAGCGGCCGGATTGATTAAAATCGCCTCGAACTTATCTGCCTTGGATTTCCCGATGGCATCGACGATCTCACCCTCGTGATTCGATTGCAATATGGTTAACGTGACCCCTGCATCCTTGGCAATCTTTAGTAATTGCTTATTAATGCTATCCAACGATGTTTCACCGTAGATATTTTTCTCCCGTTCACCTAATAAATGTAAGTTAGGGCCATGGATGACTAAAATCTTTTTCACAAGACCTCCCATTATTTTCCGGTTCGCCGATAATCATTCAATGCCTCCGGCTTTCTGCGGTTTTATTCGCTTCGCCTAGGCGAGCGAGGCGCCCCGAAGAGCACATTAGGATTATCTATTTTTGGGCTTCATCAACAAGCATCACAGGGATTCCATCGCGGATTGGATACTTGCGCCCACATTGCAAACACACAATCTTTTCTTGTTTCTCTTCCACGTCGCCCTTGCACGCCGGGCAAGCCAACAGAGCCAATAGATCTTTATCAATCATGGGGACGTTCCACGGCCAAAGAGCCTTCTGCATTGACGGCCTCAACATATTTTAGCTGCAACTCATAAAGAGTTGCATTCAGCAAATCACTCTCTTGTTTGCTCAAATTCCCTTGAGTTTTTTCCTTTAACATCGCCATTGTATCGATCAAAAACTTGGCTTGTTCCAAATTCTTCTCAATCTCATTGGTCATGGGATGAGGAATTTCTCCAATAAAAATCAAGGCTTGGAACCCCAAACTCGTCACATAATTAATAAAATTGATGTCCTGGGCTCCCGCAGGCCGTGAGGATTGTTGTTGATCCGCCTCATTCTCCTGTGGCTCTTGATTGGAAGATGGCGCGAAAGATCCTTTGGGAGATTTTTCTTCTTGATGCGCCGAAGAAGATGGTTTGGCCTGGCCCGTAGATTTCTTTAATTTTTCTTTTTCTTTTGTCGCCGATTCTTTCCACGACTCATCGACATACTTTTCTCTATCCATAACCCACCTCTCGTCTATAAATACTTATATAAATATTCAATAGAATATCACTGTCGAAAAGGATTGTCAACCCATAGTCTATTACAATGCAAGATGAGCCTGAACAGAATCAGCTTCAAAAGCATGTTAGGAGATTCTGAGCAAGAGAGTCATACTTGGAGGCATGACTCTAA
>JAGVNC010000045.1 GCA_020053475.1 Candidatus Omnitrophota bacterium
AGCGACTAGCGACCATGAAAGAGGTCAATCATGCTAGAAATCAAAAACTTACACGTGAGAATTGGTGATGTCGAAATCCTTAAAGGGATCGACTTAAAAATTAATGCCGGTAAAGTGCATGCCATTATGGGCCCCAATGGCTCAGGCAAAAGCACCCTGGCCAAAGTGATTGCCGGCGCGCCGGAGTACGAAGTGACTGAAGGCGAAATTCTCTATGAAGTCAATTTCAAGAAAATCAACATTCTGAAACTCGAACCGGAACAACGGGCGCGGGAAGGAATTTTTATGGCCTTCCAATACCCTGTGGAAATTCCCGGTGTCAACACGTCAATCTTTTTGCGGGCGGCGTTTAATGAGATCTGCAAACAGCACGGGGTCCCGGGAATGGACCCTTTGGAGTTCGATGAATACTTAAGGGCGAAAATAAAATTGCTCGACATGGATGAAAAATTCATTAACCGCCCCGTCAACCTTGACTTCTCCGGGGGGGAAAAGAAACGCAATGAAATCCTGCAATTAGCCGTCCTGAATCCGCGTTTCGCTGTATTGGATGAAACCGATTCCGGGCTAGATATCGATTCGCTGCGGATTGTCGCCGACGGAGTTAATAAACTAAGGAATAAAAACAATACCTTTTTACTGATTACGCATTATCAGCGGCTGCTGAATTACATTGTCCCGGATTTTGTCCATATCTTGGTGAACGGCAAAATCGTGCGCTCCGAAGGGAAAGAACTTGCTCTCGAAGTCGAAGACAAAGGATACGATTGGCTGGCCGTAAAATAAGTCGTTAGCGCTCAACCCTAAGGAATTTAAGGAAGACATGGTCATCAAAGAAGCAGAAGAGATATTGAAAAAATTTTCATCGAACGGCAGCCCGCGTTGGCTCGGCGAGTTACGCCAAAAGGCTTGGCGTCGGTTTAACGATCTAGGGATCCCGACGGTCAAAGAAGAAGAGTGGAAGTACACGAACCTTTCTCCCGTGACGCAGCATCAATACCTGATTCCATCACGACACTTGTCATTGAAGGTTCCTGACCTCGACGATTACATTCATTCCAACGAAATCACCCTTGTTCTTGAAAACGGTTTCCTAAATCCTCAATGGAGCAATATTCCGTTCCAAAAAAATGGGGTTTCGATCCTCTCCTTGCACGACGTGGCCCATTCGCAAAGCGACTACTTAAAAAAACTTTTTGCGTATTTTAATGAACTCCCCCAAGCCACAAGCTTTGTTTCTCTCAATCAGGCATTACACCAGGACGGGATTGTCATCGAAGTCAAAAAAAATACAGCTTCCCCGCGATTGATTCATCTGATCCACGTCATCACGGGAAAGGAACAGGCGCTCACGTTCCCCCGCACGCTCATCCATTTAGAGGCGTCGTCGGAATTAACAGTCCTGGAAACCCATCTATGTTTAAATGACACGAGTGTTTACTTCACCAGCCCCTTAACGGAGATTGTTTTAGAAGAGAATTCGACATTGCATTATTGTAAAGCCCAGAAAGAGAGCCTGAAAGCGTTCCATGTCGGCAGTACGCGCGTCTGGCAGGAACGCAATAGCCATTTTGACGGATTTTCCGTCATTGGAGGGGCGAGTATTACCCGAAACAATTTAGACGCTGTTTTAAACGGAGAGGGCGCGACGTCCACGCTCAACGGCTTATACAGCCTGCGCGAAAATCAATTGGCGGACAACCACACGTTTGTCGACCATCGTTCGCCTCAGGCGACCAGCAACCAGTTTTATAAAGGGATTTTAAACGACTCCTCACGCGCGGTTTTTAACGGGAAAATCCTTGTCCGGCCCATCGCTCAGCTGACGAATTCCTATCAACTGAACAAAAATCTGCTGTTAGGGCCTAACTGCCGCGTGGACACCCAGCCGCAATTGGAAATTTTTGCCGATGATGTCAAATGCACGCACGGCGCCACGATCGGCCAGCTGAACGAAGACGAAGTCTTTTATTTCCAAAGCCGCAGTATCTCCCGTCGAGATGCCGTCAAAATGCTATCGGTTGGGTTTGTCGAAGACGTGTTGAACAAAATCGCCAGCGAAAATATCAATCAAAAAATGCATAAGCTATTAGCGCCTTCGTTTCAGGCATTTTAATACTGTTAAACGTCTAACGCCGATGATGCCCGTGTCGTTAACAGTTGTTCGTCTAAGTTAAATTGACAAATCACTAAAACATCTGACGAAGCGGGCATCGGCAACGTTAAACCAAAACCAATGAATCCTAAAACAAATTTCGACGTTCGCACCATCCGCAAGGATTTTCCCAATCTCAACGTGCACGTTCATGGCAAGCCCTTAGTCTATCTTGACAATGCCGCCACAACCCTCAAGCCCCGGCAAGTCATTGATGCCATCTCCCAGCATTACCGTGAAGAAACATCCAATGTGCATCGCGGCGTGCATTTTTTAAGCGAGCAGGCCACCAAAAAATACGAAAAAGCCAGGGAGAAGATCCAGCATTTCCTCAATGCTAAGGAATCCGCCGAAATTATTTTTACCCGGGGGACGACCGAGTCCATTAATCTTGTGGCCCAAAGTTACGGCCGGACATTTCTCAAATCCGGCGATGAAATCCTCATTTCCCGGATGGAACATCATTCCAACATTGTGCCTTGGCAAATGCTGTGCGAACAAGTGGGCTGCCGGTTGGTTGTATCGCCAATCAATGAAAAAGGGGAATTAATTTGGGATGAATTCAAAAAACGGTTGTCAGCCAAAACGAAATTGGTTTCGATAGTTTATGTGTCCAATTCGCTAGGGACCATTAATCCTGTCGGAGACATCATCGACGCCGGCCACCATGTCGGTGCTAAAGTCCTTATTGATGGAGCCCAAGCGGTCAGCCACACGGAAATCGATGTACAGGGATTGAACTGCGATTTTTTCGCGTTCTCCGGCCATAAATTGTTTGGCCCAACGGGAATTGGTGTTTTATACGGCAAGCGCGAACTATTAGACAAAATGCCGCCCTACCAGGGTGGCGGGGACATGATCGCTACCGTGACATTCGAAAAGACCCTCTACAATGTTTTGCCTTACAAATTTGAAGCAGGAACGCCGCACGTGGCGGGTGTCATCGGCCTGGGTGCGGCCGTTGATTACGTCCAATCCTTGGACCGTGACAAAGCCGAAGAACATAAAGAGCAATTATTGGCCTACGGCACGCAAGAGCTATTAAAAATCCCCGGGCTTAGGCTGATAGGGACAGCCAAATTTAAAACCGCCATATTGGCGTTTGTTTTGCCCGGCATTCATCCCCATGATTTAGGAACGCTCGTTGACAGAGAAGGGGTCGCGATCCGTACCGGCCATCATTGCACGCAACCGATCATGCAATTTTTTAACATACCGGCAACATCACGCGCTTCGTTAAGCATTTATAATACGCAGAAAGAAATTGATACTTTAGTGCGTGCCGTCAAGAAAGCGAAGACGATATTTGATTAGTGACCAGTCGCCCGTTGCCAGTGACCAGTAAAAACAGGCTGGCGACAGGCGGCCGGAGACTGGCGACCAAATGATGACAAACGACAATCAAGAACTATACCAACAGGTCATCCTCGACCACAATAAAAAGCCGCGGAACTTTGCTAAGCTTGACCCGGCCACGCATACAGCGGAAGGGTATAACCCTTTGTGCGGGGACCATCTCAATGTTTATCTCCGGTTAAGCCCTCAGCACACGATCGATGAAATCACGTTCTCCGGGGATGGCTGCGCGATTTCAAAGGCCTCGGCGTCAATGATGACGACGAACCTCAAGGGCAAATCGATCGATGAAACAAACAAAATGTTCGAGCAGTTCCGTGAACTGATCAACGGGAAACTGAATCCGCAAAAAGACCCAAACATCTTAGGCCGTCTGGCGATCTTCTCTAACATCTGGCATTATCCGGCGCGCGTCAAATGCGCGAGCCTTTGCTGGCACACGATGAAAGCGGCGCTGGATAAGGAACCGAAAGCCGTATCGACAGAATAGAAAGTCATAGGGTGTAAGGTTTGGAAGCGGGTATGGTTTTAAAGCGCTGGGTTTAGGAGCTTTGAAACCTACAAACTTACTCCTTAAACCTATACCCGCCTCTAAACCATACACCTTAAAACCATTATCATGCAAAACCCAATTACCGACCAACTCAACCGCCCGCTCCACGACCTTCGCATCTCCGTGATCGACCGTTGTAATTTCCGCTGCCCCTACTGCATGCCTACTGAAAAAGAAGGGACGCATTACTCATTTTTAAAACAAGACGAGTGGTTGACGTTTCCTGAGATCGTCCGCCTGACCCGCCTCTTGGTGGAATTGGGCGTCCGTAAAGTGCGCCTCACCGGCGGGGAACCATTATTGCGGCCGGGGATTGTGGACTTAGTGAAAAACCTTTCCGCGATTGCCGGCATTGAAGACTTGGCATTGACAACCAACGGATCTGCTTTGTCCAAATTTGCCGCTCCTTTAAAAGCCGCCGGATTGCAACGCCTCACGGTGAGTCTTGATTCTTTGGACGCCCGGGTCTTTAAACACATGAGCGGAGGGAAAGGATCATTACACGAAGTCCTCGCTGGGATTGAGGAAGCACAGAGGGTTGGGTTTGGATCGATTAAAATCAATGTCGTTGTGCAAAAAGGCGTGAACGACAATTCCATCGTCGATCTCGTATCCCATTTCAAAAATAGCCCGCATGTGTTGCGATTGATCGAGTACATGGATGTCGGGAATTGCAATCACTGGGAATCGAAATATGTCGTTTCGTCCAAAGAAATTATCCGGTTGATCAGCCAGCAGCATGCACTGGAGCCATTGCCGTCGAATTATTTTGGAGAGGTGGCTGAACGTTATCGGTTTAAAGACGGAGGCGGCGAGATTGGATTTATTTCGTCCATCAGCCAGCCCTTTTGCCAATCGTGTACGCGCTTAAGATTGGCCAACGACGGCAAACTTTACACCTGTTTGTTTGCGACCCAAGGGACTGACATCAAAAAGCTGGTACGCCA
Organism: Candidatus Omnitrophota bacterium; assembly: GCA_020053475.1. Classification (GTDB taxonomy): domain Bacteria; phylum Omnitrophota; class Gorgyraeia; order Zapsychrales; family Zapsychraceae; genus JAGVNC01. The sequence goes on from JAGVNC010000045.1 coordinate 5,012, forward strand.
AGGCGCCAACGATCAAGATCTCTCATCTGCATTAAAAGCGGTATGGGCCAAGCGCCAGGACCGCTACTCGCAAGAACGCTCGGAAATCCGCTCTAAAACTTCTAAACAGAAAGTATCCAATCCCAAAATTGAAATGTTTCAAATCGGCGGGTAGCCAATAACTCACGCCCTACTGTCTCTTGTTTTTCTATATAAAATGTGGTATCTTTTCAATGACAATTTAGAAGGGTAAACTGTTCGAAAGAACAGGACCCCGGCTTCGCTCCATCCCGCCTGAGGCGGAGAGAGCTACGCCGGGCCAGGCAAAATTCAAACACGCCTACCTGCCGGCAGGCAGGAAAGTATTTGAACGTAGCCGGGACAAAGCCGTGAACCTGAATGCCGAGCGAGCGCAATCGAGCGAGTGGCAAAAGGTTGTCTGGTTACCATTATTCCAAAATGGAATAACGTTAAAATAAACCCTTCATGGATTTTAAGAAGGGTTTTTTATTTTCTGGTTTCTAAAGAGAACTGAAAACCCCAGCGCTTTTCCGCCTTAGGCGGAAGCGAAGGGTTAGAAAGCTAGGGGGGAGCGGTGGGGCAAGGGACCATTTTAACAATTGCATTTAATTTTTTCTTAATGAATTTTTTCGCTGCAACTGCATTTTCTGCACCTGGCCAGCAAGCCAAACTTTTAACCTGGATGAGACACAATCTTAGTCCCCAAACTCAGCTGCCCTACAGTTTTTATGTGCCTGAGGATATTAAAAAAGAAGTTTATGCCCGGATGGGGGAGCCCAATGCCGTGAACGACATCATCGAACGGGTCATCGTTGAAGAAGGATTGGTGATTTATGACGGGGCGGTCGCGCAGATGGTCTTTACGTTATTAGGAGATCCTGATGATTTGATGTTGGCCCAAACGCCAATTGATATTTATTGGAAAGGGAGCCTTAACCAATTGAGCAATCTGCGTGCCGGCTTTGCCGGTGATCATTTTGTTTACGATCCGCAACATCCGCAAGCGGTTGCCAGTGATCTTCAGGCGCAAGGAGAACGGGGATTCATCTTTCGTGTCATCAATGCCAATGGACAATACAACACCTCTGATCCGTTGGACGGCAAGACGGAATTCGAAGGATTCCCAACGTGGCCAACAGTCCATTGGGAAGACTGGAAGCCGGTGGCTGGGGAAAATGCGTGGGTCGCAATGGCCGCCATTCAGCTTTATTATAAAAAATATGCGCAACGGGGAGGCGTGATTGACTATCTCCCTTCGGCCGTAGAGCTGCAATTGGCCGAAGAATTGGCTCGCGCCGCACTGATGCTGCAAGCTGATCATGGAGGCATTCGCATGGCGCCGATCGGGACGTATGCCCTAGCGGCCTCGGGGACGCTCGAAGACGTGGAAAAGGCCCGACACTGGTGGTATGAAGAAATCTCAACCGAGAATAACATTTCCTGGTACGCGGCTTTTCGAATGCTCCATGAGGTGACAGGAAAAGATATTTACCAGCAAGCAATGGACAATATTGAAAACTATTTAAAAACTGTTTGGAATCCTCAAGAAAATTATTTTTATCAGGGGATGCATTTGATGAATGGGCAATGGGAAGTCAATGCCGACCATTTTGCCTTGGATGTGCAAACGTGGGGGATCGCGGCCTTGAGCCCTGTCAAAATTGATGCATGGTTTGGTGAGGGAGCGGCTTATCGGATGTGGCAAAAGGCATTGGATCTCTCCGGGGCGCGTGGTGAAGACAACAGGGTGCGGGGAGTAGGATTCACCCAAGAGCATGATCGCGTTTCGGTGGAATGGACCGCCGGGGCAGTTTTGGCGGCCAATGAGCTGGCTTCTTATTACACATCCAGCCACCCGCAGTGGGCTCGGGACACAAGCCGCGTCGCCCAAGATTTACGCGCCGGCATTGAAGAGCTGCGCAGTGAAATATCACAAGACATGGCCGCCTATTCTTATTCTTCCCGCCGAGGGGAAATTCCCTTTGGTTGGAATTCCCATTTTCCCGAAATCCTAAGCCTAGCCTCCACCGGCTGGGTGTTATTCATCGACAATGGCATTAATCCGTTTTATTTAAAATAGGGACAGACACTATTTTTTAAAAAAATAGTGTCTGTCCCTATTTTTTAGTACAATAAAAGAATGTCAAAATTAAAGCCTGAACAATATTTGGCGCCTCGGATGCTTAACTTTGTTTTTGAAGCGGGCCGGATAGCGTTAAATTTTTTTGACAACAGCCATCCACAACTCAAGCCCGACCGTTCCATTGTCACTCAAGCCGACAAAGAAATCTCCAAGCTCTCAGACATCCATTTTAAAGATCTCTTGCAAACGTCCCAGCATCTGATTATTGATGAAGAAAATAGCGACGTCTTCGATTACCTAGATCAAAACGTCCTCGAAAAAGCCCCGTATGTCTGGGCGATTGACCCGATTGATGGGACACGCGTGTACGCCAATCACATGGCGCATTTCGGGATTTCTATCGGGCTGTTCAAGGACCTGCGGCCATTCATGGGCGCGGTCTATTTCCCGGGCTTGGAAGAATTGTTTTATTGCGATGGTGAGCAAGGATACTTCGTCCGGCATCCATTTAGTGCTCAAGAAACAAAGACGGTGTTGCGGCCCCTTGACCAGACAATTAGCGCTCAATCCATTTTTATGTGCGACGATTCGCTGTCTGCTGCGTTTGATTGGGATTACAAGGATTGTCAAATCATGGTGACGGGCTGCGCGTCGGTCGATTTGTGCTGGCCCGCAATCGGCCGGGGATGCGGGACATTATTTAAATCGTCGTTATGGGATTTTGCCGGGAGTTGGCCGGTGGCCCGGTCAGCCGGGCTGGAATTACGTCACTTTCCTTCCGGTAAGGTTTTGGAGAAAATTGACGTCCGGATGTTTGATCCAGCGAAACCTTCGTGGGCCGTGAAAGACTATTACATTTTGTCTTCCGAACGTAATTTTGCCGTTTTGAAGGCAAAATTAAAGCAAAAAAACTAAATAAGCAATTTATGCTCAGAAAAATATTTGTTATTTTCATCCTTCTTTTGTGTCTGGCGGGGCTTGCCTTTTATCTATTAACCTGGCCACCTTTTCTGACGAGGCTTGTCAAAGAAGTCGTTAACCAAAAAAATACGGATTGGATTATCCAGGACTTCACGATCGACCGCATTAATGTTGACAAAAAAGGATTAGTGAATGTGAACGATGTCCATTTTACCATTCAGCACACCGATCAAAAGGCCGATTCCAAAAAAGTTGAGGTGTGGCAGGGCCAGATCGAAGCGGTGCAGTTGGACAATTTAAATACCTTTTGGGGCCCAGAAAGAATGGTCACTGTTTCCGTCACTAACGCCAACGCCCAGACAGAGACCATCAACGTGCAGGGAGCAGATGTCCAGGTTATTGTAAAACTCCAGGCTGATCGTAAACGGCGGACGGTCGTGGAGGGAAATTTACACATCGATACGGTCGCCTCGGCCGGAGGGGAACTCACCCTCGTTGAAGCCGCATTTCACGGGAATGAAGACAAAGTCGTGGTAGACCCTTGGCGGGGGAATTGGGCGGGCGGGCTGTTGGCTGGAAAGTTAACGCTAGCTAAAGATGAATACACAATCCACGCTGATGTTCTGCAGGTAGATTTAAGCCAATTGGAGGAAATCAATGAGCCTGTTTTAGGCGGGATGCGGGGTCGGCTGGACGGCACACTTGATTTAAGCGCTGATGCCCAGCAAATCCATTCGTTAAAAGGTTATTTTGCGGCCCCGGTCGGGGCGGAGGTAAGGGCGGCGCTACTAAAGCCGATTGTGGCCTACATTCCCGCCAGCCAGCAGAAAGATATTTTGGTCGCCTTAATCACTCAGAACACTAACATTTTTTTGGATCAGGCGGACATCAATTTGCAAAGCTCGCAAAGTGAAATGATCACATTCCATACGCACCTCGCCAGTACGAAACTCAATTTGAACATGACGGTGACCATCGATGTGAATGTGGAAGGCGGATTAAAAAACCTAACGAATCACATAAGTCACTTGTTAACACCCTAGGAGGAAGTATGCAAAGATTTACCCCAGCCATCGGCGTTTTGAGCGTGATGACGTGGCTTGGATTGACCAGCGGCTGTACCGTCAAAGCCGTCGGGGATCCCAATCGTCCGATTACGATCGAAGCGCACGTGACAGTCGACATTAAGGGCTTAAAAGACACGGCCACGGACATCGAAGATTTTGTCAGCGGCCAAAAACCTAAAGAAACGCTATCTACCGGCCAAGGAGGCAAGTAATGCAAAACGTTAAACTATTTGTTTTAATGGCCACCGCCATTGTTTTATCGAGTGCCGGCACATTGCAGACATGGGCAGAAAGTAAATACGCCCTTAAGGAAATGACGCCGGCGGTCGAAGCGGCATTGGAACACCGGCGCAGCCGTTACGATCAGCTTCAGGGACTTAAATCCAGTGGGGTGGTCGGCGAAGATAACCGCGGCTACGTTGACGCGCTGGTTGACGATCCCATCGCGAAGGATGTGGCCGGCGCGGAAAATAAAGACCGTGCGGTGATTTACACAACAATCGCCGAACAAAATGGGTTAACCGACGCTTTAGCCACAATTGAAAAAGTGTTTGCCCATGTCCAGCGGGACAAGGCGCAGGCCGGCGAAAAAATCCAGGATGACAACGGTCAATGGACCACAAAGTAGCTTACAAAGCGCGGCCCAAATTTTTTCTGTAACCCCAAAATGATAATGTCCTAATTGACCAAAATAAGAATGTCCTAATTGGATGGTATAGTCCGTAACGAGAAGGAGGACGTTATGGACA
>JAGVNC010000091.1 GCA_020053475.1 Candidatus Omnitrophota bacterium
CCTAATTTATTTACATCGAACGCATGCGGCTGATTTTTTTATGCAGCTTTTGGCGGTAGCCTCGATCAAACGTCTCGATAAAATCGTAACCGTCGCGAAAATTTTCAATATCGTCGTCTTCTGTCTTGCTTAACACTTTACTTTCCACCAGGTTGAATACAATGTGGCCGAAATCTTCTGTTGCCTTAATGCCCCAATGCCGCAAAACCGTCAATGCCATCGGCCCGTATTCCTGCATCAGAAGTTCTTTCATGCCCTCCAAAAGTTCGGGGCCCGTGACATGCATCGTGCGCTTAAATTTCTTCTGCGTATAAGAAAGGGCCTCCATCACGAACGCGTAGGCATCTTCTTTGAAGCGATCGTCCTTCTGAAAAATGTTTTCGATGATGACTTCGAAATCGCTATTCATTTGTATTTATGATATCACAGGAAATTTCAGCAACGCAAAGGAAAATTAAAAAATTTTCATTTCAGCCTAAATTTGTCGTGCGCTTGGGAAAAGTTTTTGACATAATACCCGCATGAAACAAATGAGCCAAAAGATGCAATGGGTGTGGATGGGCTATTTTGTTATTCTCGCGACGTTTGTGGGGAGTAACGTTTATCGTTTTTTTGTGCCGGGGGAACAGACGCATCTTTACTTTACGATCCTTTATTCATTCGACCCTATTTTCTTGTTAAACTATCTTGTCAATCTTTGCCAAATCACCCTGAACATCATTCATCTTATTCCCGTTCTTCTCTATGTTTTCCGGGTGCGCGTGTTCAACCCCAAATTCTGGCAATATTTATTGATCCTTCGATTGATCTTCGATCTCTTCGGCCATTCGTTTGAAATCAATTTTCTTAAATCACTTTATTATCACAACATCAAAGTATTTCTATTTGTATTGGCCCAATCGATTTTCGTCTACATCCCGTCCTACATTGCCTGCTACCGCTACGGCTTTGAACGTGACAAATTATTCTCACAAAACGAAATCAAAGAACAATGAAAAATGGTGACGGGCACTTGTACCTGTCACCATTCTTGTGTACTGCCTTGTTTTCAAAGCAGCAAGTAAATCAAGACTCTTGAATACAACTAATCACATGCACTGGGATCCGTGATCTCCCACCCACAAAGCCAGTCATCTTCATTTTCAGGATTAATATAACACATGCAAGTATAGCAACCGCCGTTTTCTGTATTCGTCATAGCTTCCCCTTCTAAGGAGGGTCTGCATGCCGGTAATCCTCCAATTGGTTCAAGCCATCCACCGCCTGTTGTAGGTCCTTCCCCCTTTCGGCCGCTACCGGAATGCCCAGATGCTCCTACCCCCGCTCCAGATCCTGATGATGGTCCGCCTGGCCCGCCGCCGCCCCCCGTCCCAGATGAAGGTCCGCTCCCTTGTCCAGGTGGAGGGCCCCCGGGACCAGAGCCACTACCAGAATCATCATCATCTGGGCAGCCATCGCATTTGGGAATAATGCCTAAAGCAGGATCCATGACCGGTTTAACCATGGATTGGTCATGATCCTCGTCTTTGTATTTATCCTCATAGTTAGAGCCAGGAGGTAACCCACCTTCCATTCCGAATTTGCCCCCTTCGTGTACTGTTAATGTCACCCCAGGACTAGGGGGATTAAAAGGATAATCACCTTGACCGACTTGTGTTACAAAACAGCCATCGCCAACAGGATTTATAAAACCTGGAACCCCGAATCCTCCAAAGGGGGTATCAAAGGTATCAAAGGTGGCCGGGTCATTTATCTTACTCGCGGCATCAGCAGCGATATACCCTCCTGCAGAATGCGCTAAGACGATTATTTTACAATGAGGACAATTCATATCAGCAGCGGCAGCATTTATTGTCTCTGCTAATTTAGTACCAAGTTCACCCACGCATTTGTCTTTATCATCACCATCTTCATCGTAGAGAAAAGCCGAAACATACAGGCATTCATTGTTCGGTAACTGATTGAGAAGAATAGAGGTGGCGTCATCAGGAGCCCCAGTGAAATTAACCCCGTGGACAAGAATAACCAATGTTTTTTTATTACAGCTCGGATTATTGGGATCATCACAGCAGGCACAGGGATGGACGCAAAAGGAAGGGACCTCATCGTTTAGTTGCCCTCCGGGATAACAGGAAGACCCGTTATTCGCAGGCTTGACCCTGCTCATGAAGTCATTTATTTCTTTGTCACTCCCCTGCAGAATGACCCTCTGATCAGCAAATGATATGTTACTTTGAATAAGAAGCCCTAATCCTAAAAATAAAATGGCGGTCATAGACTGGAAGATTTTCATTTGTATAGTTCTTTTCATAGTTACCTCAATTATAAAATGTGCTTTAAATGTTTTATGCTTGAAGTTTCCTGAGCTTTGGATATTGGGGGATAGATTATAAAAGAAAGAAAAAATACTATAACGATTTTCCATAAAAAACATGGTTTAATGCCCATAGCCCCTCCAGATTATTCTTAGCTTTATTTATATACGATAAGCATGCCATCTGTATACCCAAAAAACAGATAGGAAAGTCGTTTTTGAGAAAACGCTTTCTGGGAAGGATGAATTAAAAATAAGGTTAAAAAAATCCCCCGTCAGAATTATCTAACGGGGGATCAAATTAACCCAGTGACGTTCTACTCTCCCATAGCCTAGCGACTATAGTACCATCGACCTCGAAGGGCTTAACTACCGTATTCGGAATGGGAACGGGTGTGGCCCCTTCAGTAAAGCCACTGGAATAGCTTTTATAGTGATCAGTGCTCAGTTATCAGTGGTCAGAAAAAATTCTGATCACTGTGCCCTGACAACTGACCACTTAAATATAATGACAATTATGTAGAGAGAATTAAAAAATAGGTCAAGCGTTCGGCAAATTAGTATTGCTAAGCTAAAATCCTTGCGGACCTTACACTCGCAACCTATCAACCTCGTAGTCTACGAGGTGCCTTTCCCCGCCGAAGCGGGAACGATATCTTATCTTGAGGGGGGCTTCGTACTTAGATGCTTTCAGCACTTATCCTTCCCAGACGTAGCTACCCAGCCATTACCCTTGGCAGGATAACTGGAACACCAGAGGTCTGTATCTCCCGGTCCTCTCGTACTGAGGAGATATCCTCTTCAAATATCGTGCGCCCACACCAGATAGAGACCGAACTGTCTCACGACGTTCTAAACCCAGCTCGCGTACCCTTTTAACCGGCGAACAGCCGGACCCTTGGGACCTTGTCCAGCCCCAGGATAGGATGAGCCGACATCGAGGTGCCAAACAGCGCTGTCGATATGAACTCTCGAGCGCTATCAGCCTGTTATCCCCGGAGTACCTATTATCCGTTGAGCGATGGCAATCCCATGTTCTACCACCGGATCACTAGGCCCTACTTTCGTATCTGCTCGTCCTGTCGGACTCGCAGTTAAGCTCCCTTATGCCCTTGCACTCTAAAGACGATTGCCAACCGTCTTGAGGAAACCTTTGGACCCCCTTGTTACTCTTTAAAGGGGAACCGCCCCAGTCAAACTGCCCATCTGGCACTGTTTTACACCCTGATATAAGGGACGTAGTTAGAATTCAAATATCGTTAGGGTGGTATTTCACCGATGACTCTGTCCCACCTAGCGGCAGGACTTCATAGTCTCCCACCTATCCTACACAAACAACACCTAAATTCAATACCAAACTGCAGTAAAGGTTCCGGGGTCTTTTCGTCTTGGTGCGGGTAGACAGCATCTGCACTGTCACTACAATTTCGCCGAGTCTCTCCCTGAGACAGCGCCCAACTCGTTACACCATTCGTGCGCGTGGGAACTTACCCCACAAGGAATTTCGCTACCTTAGGACCGTTATAGTTACGGCCGCCGTTTACTGGGGCTTCAGTTCGAAGCTTTGCCTCGCCTTACGGCGGGCTAACCCCTCCCCTTGACCTTCCAGCACCGGGCAGGTGTCACGCCCTATACATTGTCTTTCGACTTCGCAGAGCGATGTGTTTTTACTAAACAGTCGGCCGGGCCTCTTTACTGTGATCCCACCTTGCTCCAGTGGCAAGCACTTTCACAAGAGGGACACCCCATTTCCCGAAGTTACGGGGCCACTTTGCCTAGTTCCTTAGGGAGAGTTATCTCGAGCGCCTTCCCATATTCTGGGTATCTACCTGTGTCGGATTACGGTACGAACGTTTGCAAACTCACTTACAGGCTTTTCTCGGCAGCTGGGCATTAGTGCCTTCGCCTCCGCGCGTAGCTTTGGCTCCCCATCACACCTTACCCCGCATTTCTGCGGGGCTACATGCTTGGACAAAGACATCCAACACTTTGCGCACCTAGCCTTCTGCGCACCTGCAGCTCTTAACGTTTGCAACCGGTTCCGGAATATTAACCGGATATCCATCACCTACGCCTTTCGGCCTCGGCTTAGGATCGACTAACCCTGGGCGGATTAACCTTCCCCAGGAAACCTAAGATTTTAGGCGCTACGGTTTCTCACCATAGTTTTCGCTACTTATACCGACATCGTCACTACTGTCTTCTCCAGCGCTCCTTACGGTACGCCTTCATTGTTGGACAGTACGCTCCTCTACCACTTATCACGCTCGCAAGCATGATAAATCCACAGTTTCGGTTATAGACTTGAGCCCCGTTTATTTTCGGCGCGAAATCACTCGACCAGTGAGCTATTACGCACTCTTTAAATGATGGCTGCCTCTGAGCCAACATCCTGGCTGTCTAAGTGATCTCACTTCCTTTTCCACTTAGTCTATATTTGGGACCTTAACTGATGGTCTGGGCTGTTTCCCTTTTGACCCTGAAGTTTGGCCCTCAGGGACTTACTCCCGGAGTACAATAAATAGTATTCGGAGTTTGGTTAGGTTTGGCAGGTCGGTAGACCCCCTAGCCTATTCAGTAACTCTACCCCTATTTATTAATTTATCCGAGGCTAGTCCTAGAACTATTTCGAGGAGAACCAGCTATTGCCAAGTTTGATTAGCCTTTCACTCCGATCCACAGCTCATCCCTAAACTTTTCAACGTTTATGAGTTCAAGCCTCCACAGTGATTTCTCACTGCTTCACTCTGGCCATGGATAGATCACCTGGCTTCGGGTCTACTGCATGCTACTTTGGTCGCCTTATTAAGACTCGCTTTCGCTATGCCTGCTCCCCAAAAGGGATTAAGCTGGCAACATGCAGTAACTCGTCGGTCCATTATGCAAAAGGTACGCCGTCAGGCATTGTCCCTTGCGGGACCATAGCCCTTCGACCGCTTGTAGGTTTATGATTTCAGGTTCTATTTCACTCCCCTCACCGGGGTTCTTTTCGACTTTCCCTCACGGTACTAGTTCACTTTCGGTCAGATCCGAGTATTTAGGCTTAGCCCATGGTCGGGCCAGATTCCTGCAGGATTTCCCGTGCCCCGCAGTACTTGGGATGCCTCTAGGGTGCTTGACGATTTCGTGTACAGGGCTTTCACCTTCTTTGGCGTGCCTTTCCAAACACTTCTACTATCGTCTTACAATCCCACGTTGAGGTCCCGCAACCCTCCGACGTAAACGCCGAAGTTTAGCCTGTTCCCTTTTCGCTCGCCGCTACTGGGGGAATCCCATACGGTTTCTATTCCTAAGGCTACTGAGATGTTTCAATTCGCCTCGTTAGCTTCCTTTCTCTATGTATTTAAGAAAGGACATTTTGGTATGACCCAAAATAGGTTGTCCCATTCGGAGATCTCCGGATCAACGCCTGTTTGCAACTCCCCGGAGCATATCGCTGCTTACCGCGTCCTTCATCGCCTGGATCTGCCAAGTCATTCTTCATAAACCCTTAGTAGCTTGACCATTTTATCTTATCTGCTTATAAATGAATATAAGCAAAATCGACGAAATTATATTCCGCATTCTCTCTACATAATTGTCAAAGAACTAGTGGATCCGTCGGAACGGGTCCACAAAATCTATATTAAATCTTATTATCCGTCAAATTTTATTTGAAATGGACCTGAGGAGAATCGAACTCCTGACCCTCTGCTTGCAAAGCAGATGCTCTACCAACTGAGCTACAGGCCCTAAAATTTTTGTCAAAGACAAAAATTTTATCCCGAGTCTGCTTTAGAGACGAGGAAATACCTTAATCAAGGCCCCTCGTTTTTTAAAGCTAAACTCGGGGTTAAATTTTGCTTACGCAAAATTTAATGGGCCCGAGAGGATTCGAACCGCTGACCCCGTCCTTATCAGGGACGTGCTCTAACCAACTGAGCTACGGGCCCGTAATAAAAACAGTGATCAGTAGTCAGTGATCAGCAGTCAGTAATACTGAACACTGAACACTGACCACTGGTCACTAGAAATTTAAGCCAAGCATTTCGGAGAATCCGAAACTTGCTAACTACTTTATTTTCCTTTTCGTGAAAAGGACCGTGTGATTCTACTCACGGAAGCAATCTCCTCGAGTAAACCCGAGGGATTTTCTTTCAATTTTCTTGCAAAGCGAAAAAAGGAAATCCTTCATCACCTTTCGGCTGCCTGACGGCAGTCAGGATGATTCAGGATATTTTTTCGCTTTCGCGAAAAAATAAAGAAAGGAGGTGATCCAGCCGCACGTTCCCGTACGGCTACCTTGTTACGACTTAGCGCCAATCACCGATTTTACCTTCGGCCTACCTACGTAGGACTTCGGGTACCCTCGATTCTCATCGCTTGACGGGCGGTGTGTACAAGACCCGGGAACGTATTCACGGGAGCGAGCTGATCTCCCATTACTAGCGATTCCGGCTTCATGAAGTCGAATTGCAGACTTCAATCTGAACTGGGGCAGGCTTTTTGAGATTAGCTCCCTCTTGCGAGTTGGCAACCCTCTGTACCTGCCATTGTAACACGTGTGTAGCCCAGGACATAAGGGCCGTACTGACTTGACGTCATCTCCACCTTCCTCCTGGTTATCCCAGGCAGTCCCCTAAGAGTGCCCTCTTCTAGCCTTTCGACTAAAAAAGGTAGCAACATAGGGCAATGGTTGCGCTCGTTGCGGGACTTAACCCAACATCTCACGACACGAGCTGACGACAGCCATGCAGCACCTGTACAGGCTCCCGACTTAACGGGTGGTTCCCCTTTCAGTTCACTACTTCCTGTATGTCAAGTCCTGGTGAGGTTCTTCGCGTAGCATCGAATTAAACCACATGTTCCACCGCTTGTGCGGGTCCCCGTCAATTCCTTTGAGTTTTAGCCTTGCGACCGTAGTCCCCAGGTGGAGCACTTAATGCGTTAGCTGCGGCACTGAGCCCGAAGGCCCAACACCTAGTGCTCATCGTTTACGGCTAGGACTACCAGAGTATCTAATTCTGTTTGCTCCCCTAGCTTTCGCAATTCAGCGTCAGAACTGGACCAGAAAGCCGCCTTCGCCGCCGGTGTTCTTCGCGATATCTACAGATTTCACCCTTACACCGCGAATTCCGCTTTCCCCTTCCAGTCTCAAGTCTGCCAGTTCGAAAGGCAATTTCCCGATTGAGTCGGAAGATTTCACCCCTCGCTTAACAGACCGCCTACTTGCCCTTTACACCCAATGATTCCGAGTAACGCTTGCCACCCCCGTATTACCGCGGCTGCTGGCACGGAGTTGGCCGTGGCTTATTCGTCAGGTACCGTCAGCCCCGCCACCTATTCGATGGCAGGGTATTCTTCCCTAACAAAAGCAGTTTACGACCCGAAAGCCTTCATCCTGCACGCGGCGTCGCATAGTCAGACTTGCGTCCATTGCTAAAGATTCTCGACTGCAGCCTCCCGTAGGAGTCTGGGCAGTGTCTCAGTCCCAGTGTTGCTGATCGTCCTCTCAGACCAGCTACCCGTCATAAGCCTTGGTGAGCCATTACCTCACCAACTAGCTGATAGGTCGCGAGCTCATCCAAAAGCGACAGGCCCTTGCGGGTCCCTGCCTTTAATCATCGAACCATGCGGTTCATTGATACTATCAAGTATTACCTCCGTTTTCACGAAGCTATGCTTGACTTTAGGGAAAATTACTCACGTGTTACTAACCCTTTTGCCGCTATCCCTTGCGGGATCGCGCGACTTGCATGCCTAATCCACGCCGCCAGCGTTCACTCTGAGCCAGGATCAAACTCTCCAAAATTACTTGGCTATGTATATCAAAGTGTATTAATGGATAATAAGATTTCAAAGACCGAACAAAAATGCACAGAATGTGCTTTTGTGAAGTGTATCAAATGTACCAAATTCAATTATAAAAGTCAAGTCTTTTTCTTTGCGAAAATGGAAAAAGATTAAGATGGGCCAAAATGCCCTAACTACAATAGGCTCAACAAATTACTTGCGAGGATCGAACTCTTATTCTCGTCGGAAAGAGCGGATGTTTCCACGACCGAAATCGAATCCGCGAGGGTTTGATTGGCGGGGAAATCACTCCCAAAACAAATATGTTTCGCATCCGTCACTTCAAGGGCACAATAAAGTGACGCGGCGGAACGCGAACCACTCGTGTCAAAAAATAAATTTTGAAAATACTGCCCGGGATTTTGTTGAAGATCCTTCACGAACCCCCGTTTGCGCAACATCAGATAGGTGTTATCAAACCGCTCTTTCACCAGCGGCAACACCCCGCCATAATGCGCAAAAATAAATTTGACGTTAGGATACTTCAGGAATGTCCCTTCCATCATCATTTTGCCGATACACACCGAAACGTCAAAAACATATTCCAGGACGGGCGTTAATAAAGGATCGCTGATTCTTTCTTCACCGATGGGGTTGATGATCTGCGGATGGACATGGACAGGAAAATTATTTTCTTGAGCAAACTCAAAGACCGGATGAAACTTCTCATGATTCAAATAAATTGTATCATAGCTGGAGGCCATCGACAAAACTTTTAATCCTATGTCCTGAATTCGCCGCAGTTCGTCCTTAAACAATGCGGGCCGATCAACGGGCAAGATCCCTGCCCCGATCAGGCGATCGCGATGTTTCTTGACGACACTTCCGATGGCCTGATTATACACGGAGCAAAGTTTGTCCCACCCTCCCATTTGAATATGGGCATCACTCGTCGGATAGACCAGCAGAGCGCGTTCAATTTTTTGCTCATCCATGACATGCAGCTGGCGATTGATGTCGGACCAATTCACCTTGAAAAATGCCGTCTGGGCCGCCACCTCCGGGGGGATATAATGACTGTGTGCATCAATAATCATGCCGGATCTCCTGAAATTTCTTGAGAAGCCTCTTGTGTCCCGGGATTCGGTGTCGCTAAGTGCGGCACGTAATCCAAGTTAAAAAATAACAGGATGGTGGCCATTTGGAAAATCGCAAAAACGCCGTCAAAAATCAAATCGGCAGTTAAATCAAACACCCAATGCGGCGGGAAAAATAATGTTGGCAATGTCGCAAGGGTACTGACCGTGAGGCCTACAATATAAATCCCCGTCAAGCGGCCAAACACACTCCACCATCGTCCCTGCACCAAGTTGCGGCTGTAATGCAAAGCATCGAGGCCTCTTTTCTCGCGGGCCGCGGCAACGAACACAACGGCAAACAATTGCACTAAAAAAATAATTCCCGGGACAATTAAACAGATCAACCCGCCGACAAAAACCAGATACGCTAAAATCTGAACAGACACAAGCGACAACCATTTGCGTAACGACATCGACAATGCCAATCCCGCCCTCATCGGTTGTCCTTTAAGGACGGACTCCACAAAAATCGCCAACGCCGCTAAAGCCAGAACGCCGATCAACGTTTCCAGCCATTGGACAAGATTAAAATACATCTTAACCACTTGCCAACGATCTTGAGAAGAAAAAAACTCAGGGAATTGAACAAGAAAAAGATTAATAGGAAGATACACAGCCAGGACAATCAAAAAGATTGGCTTAAAGTGCTGACGGGTAATGGACCAGGCCAGGCTGAGGAGTTCTCCAATGCGGAGGGGGCGAGCAGATATTTCGGCAAAAAGAATCAAGAGATCTTAATCCTATTCTTTAATGACTGATGGATAAAGAAGGGCGTGCGTTAAAGCATGCTGGATTCTTTTAACGTCTTTTCGACTTTATCCAAGGCTTTTCTTAGATCGTCCAAAAGATGAATATTGATCGAGACGCCCTTGGCTGTCGGGACCATTTCTTCAGTTCCTTGGGTCAATGTCCATGTGCGAATATCGATGAGATCATTGCCTTTGAACTCACGAATCCCCACACGGATCTCCTGGAACTTATTCTTCTGGAATGTAGCAATTGTTTTATCCATGTTCTCCCCCTCCTAACGAGCACATCAGTTATAGAACGCAAGTGAACATAACTGATTGTGCGAGTTGGATCCCGCCAAAGGCGGGATAAATTCCATCACAGACTTACGTTCACTGCGTTCCGTAAGTCTGGATGTCATTTACTTCGCTTGTTTCTGCGCGTAATCAATAATCGGTTTTGTCCACGGCGTTTGTTGATTGATCACCGCTAATTCCAACGGACAGGCATTGGACGGCACCGATAACGCATACATCACCATGTCGGCAACGGCCTGCGGCGACATGAGACGATCTTTTTGTTCTTTTGTAATGTCTTGCAAATGCCCTGTCAAATCGCTGTCAACAACCCCGGGCAAGATCGATGTGACTTTAAGCCCGTGATCCCGCATTTCCCAAAACAGCCCTTTTAAGAATGCCCTTAACCCTACCTTCAACGAACTATATGCCAAAAACGTCCTGGGGATAGGATCAACCAGCGTCGAGCCTGAAACGACACTGATGATGGCCCCCTGCTTACGTTCAATCATATGAGGAATGAGCAACCGGATCAATCGGACATATCCCAAATAATTCGTGTTGGCTAACATTTCAAAATCTTCGATGGGTTGTTTTTCAAAAGGATATTGGCTGGAAACCCCGGCGCTGTTCACTAAAATATCAATTGTCTTCAATTCCTTAAGGGCGCCCTCGACCAATCGTTTTAAATCCTCTAGCTTCGACACATCTGTCGCAACACCCACGACTTTCACGCCTGTTTTGGATTTAATGTCTTTAACGGCTTCCTCTAATGTAGCCTTCGTCCGGGCGGCTAAAACAAGATTAACGCCGTTTTCGGCCAAACGTAAAGCGATCGCTTTTCCAATCCCGCGGCTGGCCCCGGTAATGATGGCGTTTTTTCCTTTAATATTAGAAATCCTAGACATTAGAATTATTCCTATTCGTAAATATATTATATTTTAATATATAGGTAAGTATTAATATTAGAATACCTATAATAAGAAATGTCAATTGAAAACTTATGGTAACAAAAAAGCTGCTGACATAGAATCCCAGGCCTCCGCTTAAGAAACGCAGGCCCGAATTCAGGCTCGCAATGACCGGGCGCTCTTCATTAGGGAAATCCGTTAATACGGTTGATACTCCGTTATGCCCAATCGTCCAAAACATGGCAATGCAAAAAAGGATGAGACTCAACACTGGATAAGAATAAGTGCCTGCCAAAAGCATTGTGCTGACCCCTAATCCAATCACCCCTATATAACAGGTCATTCGCCGGCCAAATGAGTCGGTGATGAACCCTCCCCCTGTCTGCCCAATGAATCCCCCAATCATCGTTAAGAGAATCAGAGAGCTGATCAAGGGCTGCGGCATATTGTAAATTTGGCTTAAATAGACGCCGTACCATTTATGGACACCATGATACAAGAAACTAATCGCCAAAATGAAAAAAAACACATTGCGGATCGACGGATTTTGCCAGCTGCGCAGATAATCCACTTTAATCCCATGAATTTTTCCCAAAATGTCTTTAGGCCCACAAAGGCATAAGATGGCGCTAAGCGCGCCTAAGATCGCGGGCACGACAAACAACCATCGCCAGGATGCCACCCCGCTTAAAAGAATCCCGGTGAGCGACGCGATAAAACTGCATCCAAAGAAAAACCCGACGAGCCGTCCGCGGACACTGGACTCATAAGATTCCCCGATGATCATTAACCCTAAAGGGATGACACCCGCCGCGGCGATCCCCATGGCCATTTTGCCGATCATCAGCGGAAATAGAGTTTGTGCCTGGCTGCAAGCAAAGCAAGCCGCCGCGTAAAGGATCATGGATTTGGTGAGGATTTTGCGGTAAGAAAATCGCTGGGTTAAGGGAGCATAAAAAAACGCGGCGAGGCCGTAGGGAATCAGATACCACGTGATGATCTGCGCCACCTTAAAATCCGGCATCTGTAAATCGAGGCTGATCGAGGGGATCACAGCCGCTAACGCCGCGACGCTAAAGGAAATGGTGAAATTGGCCAGGCAGAGGATGCAGTAGACAATCTTTTTATCTAATGAATTTATTATCATAAATCCGAAGCGCGTTAAAAATTCGGAATCCGAAGCACGAAATACGAAACAATATCAAAATCCAAATATCTAAACATTCTAAACCGTTTTAAACATTTTTTTGTGTTTTGGATTTGTTTCGTATTTCGGATTTTGAATTTCGGATTTGAATCCTAACTATACTTTTTCAACTGTTTGCTTAGCTTCCCTCTCAATCACATCTTTAAAAATTTTCATGTTATGCCGGGAATGTTCATTGATGAACCCCTCAATTTGTTCGCCGCTAAATTTGGTGAACTTAGGGTCCATCTCAAAATCCTGGATCCAGATCATTTCAATGCCGTCAGGGACCTCGCCCTTCGCTTTGCTTAGGACTTCGCCCTTCGCTTCGCTTAGGACTTCGTTATAAAACCAAACAATCTTCATGTACTTAAACGGAAACATTGGTTCGTGCCGCGAGGCATAGGTAAATTTCAAATCCTTGTACAGCCAGCGCTTTGACACCCAAGATTTATTTTCGTCGTCGGTCAGGCGGAACGTGATCTCATTCCCCTTGCGCTCCAAGACTTCCGCTTTCACATATTCTTTCCCGAACAATTCCGTCCAGCGCTCGATCTTGTTGGAAATGTCGAACACCAAGCTGTACGGCGCGTTGATCACAATTGAATTTCGTGTGTGGCCCATTTATTTTTCTCCTTTTAATATAAACTTTTCCCAACGATTCCGGCTTCAGCAAAAACCTTCTCGAAGTAATCAAGCCATGCCCGATAACATTTATTTCTCCTCTCAATCAAGGTGAAAGAAAGGTCACTAAAACTAATATTGTCGTAATTACCACTAAAGCCCAAGTCGCATATACGAGATTTTGAGCTGCCTTGATAGTTTTATCGAATTTAATTTGTTCTTCTTCTTTTAATTTTTCCTCCAAGGCTAAATTTGCCAAATCGTACATTTGCCTATCAGGACTCGGGAGTCTATCGGATCCCCAAAATCCTACTGCTAAATTCTTTTTTAATACATCGACAGACATCTGACGAAATTGATTAAGTTTTTTATCGGCTTCCTCAGGTGTCATTTAAAGTGACCCTCTTTTTATTTCTGCTCTTTTTTTAGCCATAGCTAATATGGATTTCGCCAATTGTTTCGCCTCTCCCTCAGGCATCAAAGGGATTTTCAGCCTCGTATAAGTATCTATCAATTTTTTTTCTAACCTAGTATCATTATTACCAAACCACATTTAATTACTCCCCGATTCCCACTGCTCTCCAATATGCAAGTGTAGGAATTTTTACTGTTGAAGTAATTCCCATTCTCATACCTGATTTATAAAGTTCAGCCATATTTTTAGCAGTTTTCGTGAAAATATCAAACTCCATTACCTGAAGTTCTTTGTCATCGCGTATTATAGAAATTGTATACTGCATAAGAGCTAAACCAGAATAGACAATTTGTTGCTCAGTCCCCTTTAGTGGAAGCCAGGTCTTTATACTACGGTCGAGGGGGCCTCTCGCGTAGAATTCCCCCGTAAATTTAGTATTACCCTTTATTACATTTGGATCAAATTGAATAACATCGTCAACATTGACTTCTTTGAAACACTCAGTATTCGCACTTATTCCATTTTCTGCAATTTTTGTGATAAAACCTACAGTCATCATAGAGCTTAGGTTACTAGGGAAGCCCAAATTATATATCATTTTTGCTTCATAACATGCCCATAAACGTATATAATCGGGCTCCTTAATTATTGGAACATTCTTGTGGACTTTTACATTAACTTTATCATTTTCATCAAAGATAATTTCAAAAGATAATATTTTCTTCCAACCATTAAGTGTTTCGAAAAAACCCATTATCTTCCCCTTCTTTATAAGTGAGTGTTATTTTGATTTCGAAGAACGCTTGCTTAACTTATGTGCTCTTTTTTCATTCATCAACTCAACAGCTGCTGCTGTAAATTCTCCGCTAAGAATTTAGCATGAGAATTTCGGGGCTACATACCTAATTTAACCTCAACTGTTCTTTCAACTCTTCCGGTAAATATTTTCTAAGCTCGTCTTTAGTTTCCACCAACCTTAAAATGTCCGCCAAGTCTTTCTGGCGCTTGGCCGCCTTCATTAAAATGCTCGACCCTTTGGGTCGGCGCTTAACTTCGGCGAGCTGTCGCCTTTTCATTTTTAATAAGGCTCCACTCGGTCGCCTTGTTTCATCCATCGCCGCCCAGACCTTCCCTTGAAAAACATCCTCGATTGCAGCTACAGGAAGCTTGTATCCAAGGACGTTCTTGACTTTCGCCCGTTGGATAAACGGCTGGTATCGTTCATCCGTCTGGATATGGATCCTCAGGTCAAACTTTTTACCTGAGACATTGATACTATTGGAAAACTTTTCAACCTTGTATTGTTTTTTAAGTTTGGGGAGAACCTTCTCTAATTTTTCGCCCACGATCACGACGTCCAAATCCAAACTCACGACAGGCTCAACGTAAGCATTAACCCCAAGCCCACCAATAACGCAAAAACCGATCTTCTCCTTTTTCAGCAGGTCAACAAAGGCCTGAAGGATGTCTTTTTTGCCATTTGCCAATTTTTTAAAAAATTCTTTTTCTGTCATTGCCTTACTCCACAATGGCCACTGCTCGGCACCAGCCGGCCCCAGCCCCGCGGACTTTGACGGGCAAACAGGAAACGGTAAATCCGAATGGTTTAGGGATCGCACCTAAATTCCCCATTCGCTCCATATGACAAAATTCCCGTCGGCGGCCAAGAAAATGCGATGGCCAGATTTTTGACTTGTCCTTTGTTTCCAAAAATTCTTTGAACATGTTAAAACACGGCCGGTCCAAGCCGATTGTATCAACCCCCATCATTTTAACCCCTTGATCCAACAAATACTCAACGGCATCCGGCAGCATGCCGACATATTGATTGACGTAATCATCCGTGCCCAATAATTGATCGCCACCAGTCCAGATCAACACAATGTCCATCGGCTTAATTTTGTAATTGATTTTCTTAAGTGCCGCCTCGACATCTTTCTTGGTAATCACGTCAGGATATTTCAGGTGCGTAAAATCCAATCTCACGCCCGGGCCGTAACACCACTCCAACGGAACATCCATGATTTGCTTCGCAGGCTTGCCTTCACACGTACTTCCGTAATGAAACGGCGCATCGACGTGCGTGCCCATGTGGACAGAGGAATGCACAATTTCCAAGGACAGCATCTCGCCATCAGGGATTTCGTCTTTAGTCGCGACACGTTCCCCGCGGTCAAACGCTTCTTGTCCCCCGGGACGTTTGTGCATCACGACCCAATTAAAATGCTCAACGCCTTCGGCGTGGGAAATCCGATCGATTTTAGCATCATGGGTTTCAACGAGCGTGTCGTCGATGGGTAAGCTTAAGTCAATGATTTGCATATTAATATCACTAGTCTCTAGTCGCTTGTCGCTAGCATAAACCACTAGCGACTAGTCACGAGCGGCGAGCGACTAATTCACTCCCTTATTTTTCAAATACGTCACAATCTGGCTAAACGATTGGTTCTTTTTCAATTCATTATTCGCCATATCGATGCCCAGCTTCTTTTTAATGCCGACGGCAATCTCGACCATTTCTGTTGAGTCTACACCAAAAGCTTTATCTAACCCCACGTCGGGCTTAATTTCTTCCGGTTTTACATCTAACACTTGTTGCAAGATTTCTCTGACTGCATTTTCAACGGCCACTTGTTACTCCTTTCTTATTGTCGCCAGCCGCCAGAATATCTGGTCACCGGCGACTGGAGACTGACCACCTTAAAATTTTTGTAAAATTAAAGCACAATTAATCCCCCCACGTCCCCGGTTGATGACGAGCGCGTTTTTGATTTCTTTCGCCCGAGACTGGTTGGGCGTATAATCCAAATCGCATTCCGGGTCAGGATCAACATAATTGATCGTCGGAGGAATGGTGTTATGTTCCATCGCCAAAAGGGTGATGATCACATCGACGGCACCCGATGCCCCAAGCATATTGCCAAAAATCGATTTCGGTGCCGAACAAGCAATCTTTTTAGCATTTCCGTTAAACACTTGCTTGATGGCTTTTGTTTCGGAAACATCGGCGATTCTTGTCCCTGCCCCGTCGAGACAAATATAATCAATGTCCGATGGCGCTAATCCGGCATCTTTTAAGGCAATTTTAATGGCCTTGGCCAGTTGTTGGCCGTCTTGCGCCGGATGAATGCGGTCCACACCATCTGTGGTTGTGCCATACCCGACAATATATCCATAGATATGAGCATCACGCTTCTTCGCCCGTGCGAGTGGTTCAAGAATCAAAATGCCAGCACCTTCGGCAATCGCAAACCCGTCGCGGTTCTTATCAAAAGGACGATACGCCTTGTCAGGGACATCGTTTTTCTGCGTTAACACACCCGATGTATTACAACACAATAACGCATAAGGCGTCACTGGAGCTTCCATCCCCCCGGCGAGAATAAAATCATTTTTGTCACGGTTCAGGTTCTTGGCGGCGTACGCAATCGCCATCAGTGAACTGGCCCTGTCGGCGACAACCGTTTTGCTGTAGCCTTTGATTCCGTAATGGATGGACACCTGTCCCTGCGGTGCTGCGGGGAACCAAGCCGATGCTAAAAACGGGCTGACGCCCTCTCTTCCCTCGAGATAAAGGTCACGCAATTCTGTTTCGCCGTACAACCAACCACCGATGGCGTTTCCCATAAAAATCCCGATACGGTCTTTATTTTCTTTCTCCATGTCGATCTTGGCGTCTTGTAATGCCATTTCCGAGGCCACCATCGCCATATGCGAAAACAAATCGATCTTTTTCAGAAGCCGCGATGAAACATTGCTGTACGCATCCAACTCATGAACGTGCCCGGCGACGTGTGAAGGATATTGGGAGGCGTCGAATCGTTCAATCCGCTCGACCGCCGAACGGCCCGCTTTGACATTGGCCCAAAATTTACGCTTATCAATCCCCGATGGGGAGATGATTCCAATTCCTGTGATAGCAATTTTATTCATTAATGACCTCTTTATTTAGTTACCAGTCGCCGGTGACCAGCAAAACTGACCCCTGTCGATCCCCTGAAATCGCTTTGCGATTTCGGGGATTAAATCCCGGGAAGGCTTCGCCTTCCACGGGACTGGCGGCTAGCGACTATTCTTTAAACCTCTTCAACACCATCGCCGAATGGATCCCGGAAAACCCGCTGCTTGTTTTGAGCATGCAATTGACACGCTTTTCCCGGGCCACATTGGGAACATAATCCAAATCACACTGGGGGTCAGGAAATTCCTGATTGATCGTTGGAGGAATCACATGACGCTCAAACATAAGTGATC
Source organism: Candidatus Omnitrophota bacterium (assembly GCA_020053475.1). Lineage (GTDB taxonomy): Bacteria > Omnitrophota > Gorgyraeia > Zapsychrales > Zapsychraceae > JAGVNC01. Next base: position 17,641 of record JAGVNC010000091.1, read on the forward strand.
CGATAGCCAGCTCAATCCCATTGGCTCCGGCCAACGGATGGCCGATCATTGACTTCAGCGAGCTGATGGGCATTTTGTACGCATAGTCACCAAAAACCATTTTGTATGCGTTTGTTTCAAAAACATCGTTTTGACGCGTCGATGACCCGTGCGCGTTAATGTAATCAATATCCTGAGGATTGACTTTGGCGTCCTCCAAGGCGAGGCGGATACACGCGGCCTTGGCATCGCCTTCCGGCGGAAGGTCCGTCATGTGGTACGCATTACATGTCGTTCCAAAGCCAATAATTTCGCAATAAATTCTCGCTCCACGGCGTTTGGCGTGCTCCAATTCTTCAACGACCAGTAACCCCGCGCCTTCGGAGATGACAAATCCGTTGCGCTTGGCGTCAAATGGTCGTGACGCTTTTTCGGGATACTCATTGTGTGTCGATAAAACATTGACGGTATCAAATGCTCCGAACGTGATTGGCGTAATCGGCGCTTCACTAGCACCGGTAATCATAATGTCAACGTCGCCGTCTTGAATGGCTTCTAAAGAAAATCCGACGGAATCCGTCCCGGCCGTACATCCCGTTGAAATCGTATTGCAAACTCCCTGTAAGCCGTACTTAGCGGAAATTTCACTGGAGGGCGTATTGAACATCGACGCATCGTAAAGATCAGGGCGTACAATACTAGGATCAATCGGTTTGCGGCCATTATCGGTAACGAGCGCGAACTCTTCTTCCATATATTTGGTCCCGCAAATGGCATTGGCCAACGATACGCCCATGCGCTCTCTGTTCACTTTTTTAAAATCCAATCCCGAATCTTCCAACGCCATTTTGGCACCAACAACGGCAAATTGCACATAACGGTCCATGCGCACCATTTCATCGCGCGTTAAGCCTAACCGTAAAGGGTCGAAATCCCGCACCTGGGCGGCGATTTTCGTGTTAAACATTGAGACATCAAACTCCGTGACGCGCTTGACGGCGGAAATTCCGTTGGTCATACTTTTCCAGCAGGCCTCTTTCCCCACTCCGTTGGGGGAAACGATCCCTACACCTGTAACAACGACACGTCTTGCCATAATTTAATTCCTTTTTAGTGAAAAGTATCTAGTATCTCGTATCTCGTATCTCGTAAAATCCTAGAAACTCTTCACGATTCACTAGATACATTAATTAAGATCAAATTCCTTCTTAACGTCCTGCGGATTTAAATATGTTCCGTTGCGTTCCACCTGATGCACCAGATCGATGACGCGCCGGTTCAACGGCGCTTCTTGGCGCATCTGGGCAGCCAGGTGAACGACCTCTCCGTTGATAAAATCAATCTCACTGGGGCGTTGACGCATGATGCTTTGCAAAATAGAGCCGTACAAAGGTTCTTTGCTTAAAGACGTCAATGTCTTATTCATAATGCCAGCGGCTTGCTCCAACGGCATGCTAGCCAGGCCATAGATACGCTCCCTCGGAAATTTTGGCAATGAAACCAACTCGACCCTGGCTCTGGTAACGATATCCACGCCTTCCTTTAACAAAAGAACACTTAATTTACAGAAATCCATATCGGCAAACGTTTCTTGCATTGATTTTCCAATCAAGGCCGGAATACAATTATTGAAATTGACAAATAGCTTGAGCCATTTCATTCCCGAAATATTCGGGGCAACGACCGTCGGAAACGCCTTGTTCAACATCTCGGCCAACTGATGCGCCTGTTGATCAACGGGCCCAAAAGGCTTGCCGATGATCCAATCGCCCTCAAAATTAAGGACGACTTCACCGGGCGTCGTGTATGTTGCGCCAAACATCACAATACTGCTATACATTTTATTGCGATCAAAATGCGAGCTTAATATATTGTCCGCTTGAATGCCGTTTTGCGTTGTCAGGACTACGCATTCCTCTAAATATTGACTGTTGTGCTGATACGCGCCTTCTAAATCCTGGGTCTTCGTCGTGAAAATCACCCAATCGTAATGTTGGTCGAGTTTAGGTAAAATCTTAATCTTCAATGTTTCTTCTCCCCGGACGCCCTTAGCATGCAGGCCTGTTTGCGACACCGCCTCCACTTGCTCCGGAGTTCCCACCAAAACAATGTTGATGCCAGCTTTGTGTAAATAGGCGGCGACAACACTCCCGATAGCACCGGCTCCGATAATGGCAATTGTCATAAAAGTGAATAGTGAATTGTGAAGGGTGAAGAGTAAAAAAGCAAACCACTATTCACTAGATACTCTTCACTCTTCACGATTTTACTTCGGTTCATACTTTTTATAATCAAACCCCGCATCATCCATTAAGCGGATCATCAAGCTATAAAACGCCATCGGCACTTCCGAGAAAAAAGCGCGCACGATATCTTGCTCTTCAACGTGGATTGCCCCGCGTTCCTGCGCATTAATGCCTGCCTTCTTTTCAACAACTTTTTTGGCGATTTCCCGGTGGAATAGCGGGATTTTTTCAAGCATTCTTTGATATTTGGCCAGGGCTTTAGGTTCCCATTGAATTTTTGTATCGACTGGATTCATTTTATCCTCTTTGGTTCGTCTCTCGTCTCTTGTCTCTCGTTTCTAGAGGCGAAAGGCGAGCGACAAGCGACTAAACAGCTGACGGCTGCACTCTTGAATTCGCTTCCCACTTAGCGATGTTATTCATAAAATCTTTCACGCACAACTTCACTTTCATGTCGTAATTGCTGTTAAAAATGCGGTGGATCCTCTCCGGCTTAGAATAATACTCGCGCATGCACCAGGCGCCTAGCCGTCCCACATCTTCGATTGTCAAATGGTCCGTCGGGATGACCGGGTGCTGGAAATCCCAATCTTTTAAATTGATCTTATCCGGATCAAACCATCCTTTTTTGATCCCGTATCTCCAATCGGGAGAATTAGGCACCGGGGTCAAATAATCCAGCGCAAAAATATCCGCGTCAATCTGCTCGGCAACGCGCAAGCGCTCTTTGATCTTAGCTTCCGTATCTTCTTTCAATCCAATTAAAACAGTCCCAACACTGCCGATGTCGTTTTCCCGCAAAATACGGACCGTCTTTTTGATCTGATCGATGGTGACCCCTTTACCGGTTTTATTTAAGGTCATATCGTCCTCAACCTCAACCCCTGTCAGCGCCAAAAATAATCCCGCTTTCTTCATCAAAGGGAGGATATTGTGCTGGCTGATCCATTGGTCGGCGCGGCCCAAACAAACCCAGTCGATCTTATTGCCTCTTTTTATTTTCTCTTCGCAAAATTCAATCATGGCCTCCGTGTCGCTGTTGAATGCGTCATCCTGCATAACGACCGTATTGATGCCATATTGTTTCTCAAGGATATCGAGCTCATCAACAATCCTTTTCCCTTTCAATCCTCTCCAAGAGGTAAAATCCTTAGCCGCGGTCCGGCTGTCATAAAGCGCCCATTCATAACAGAAATGGCACTTGCCCGGGCAACCGCGGGATGTCATCATTTCAGCGAACGGTTTCCAATAGGTATGCCCGACGTATTTTGTCATCGGGAACAGGTCATAAGCCGGCATCGGCAGGACGTTTAAGTCAGGGATCAGCTCGCGGTGCGGGCCGAACACAACGGTCCCGTCTTTCTTTCGAAAAACCAGCCCGGGGATATCACGCTCGTCCTTCTTTTTATCCTTCAAATTATTGATCAGATCTTCCAACGTCAACTCAGTCTCACCCAGCATGATGTAGTCGATCTGCGGATTAAGGCGCAGCTGCCTCTCAGCATCCCCGGAATACCAAAGCCCACCAGCCACGGTGATGGTCTGCGGATATTTTTCTTTAATCAATCTCAATCCCTCATTAAAATACCAAATAACAGCGGCCCCGCATGTTGAATGAAGCAGCTCCCCGACAAAAACAATGTCGGGCTTAAGCTCATCGACGCGCTTCAACATTCCGGCCCAATCCAACCCTTCGGCGCGGCTGTCAATGACCTGCGGCACGGCCAACTTTTTTTCCCGGAGATAGGCGGCCAGCTGGGCATGCATTTGATTAGCCGCCAAGTGGTGCCCGTGTGAATCCCAGGCTTTCAACGGTGGTGTTAAAAATAGAACTTTCATTTAATTCTCTCCTTTTAATATTTTCAAAACCAATTGGACACCAGAGGCTTTCCCCCCGGTGTTTGATCGATACAAATGTTTTTGCTCTGGGTGAATTCCAAGAGCCCTTCAACGCCAAGCTCCCGTCCGAAGCCGCTTTGTTTGTACCCGCCGAAGGATGCCTCGTTGTAAAATCCGCCGTAGGTGTTGATCCAAATTGTCCCGACTTGAAGCTGTTTGGCCACTTCCTTTGCCTTCTCTAAATCTTTCGTCCAAATACACGCCGCTAAGCCATATTTTGAGTTGTTGGCAATTGTCGCTCCGGAGCGACAATCTGAAAATTTCATCACAGCCAAGACCGGCCCAAAAATTTCCTCCTGAGCGATTTCGCTGGACGGGTCAACATTCGTTAAAATTGTCGGCTCAATGTAAAAACCCCTTTTATATTTCTCGCCCTGAGGGATTTTCCCGCCACAAAGAATCTTCGCTCCCTCTTTCACCGCACGCTCAATAAATCCCAGCATTTTGTCCCGGGCATTTAAACTAATCACCGGGCCGAAACTCGTCTGATAATCCAATGCGTTGCCGATCGTTAAGGCTGTAGTTTTTTCAACCAACTTAGACATAAACTCATCATAAATTTTATCTTCAACAAGCAACCGGGATCCGGCTGTGCACATTTGCCCTTGATTCATAAAAATCGCTGACATCGTCCCCCCGATCGCGGCCTCGACATCACAATCCGCAAACACAATATTGGGGGACTTCCCACCCAACTCTAAACTTAATTTCTTGGTTGTTCTGCTCGCCAGACGCATCACCTCTTGACCGGTCTGTGTCCCGCCGGTAAAGCTAATCATATTCACATCAGGATGTTCGATCAAAATCTTGCCTACATCATGATCTGTCGTCGTTACAATATTCACAACTCCATCCGGCAATCCTGCTTCTTTGATGATCTGTGCCAACCGCAATACCGAAGCCGGAGCCAAGGATGACGGCTTAAACACAATCGTGTTGCCGGCCATTAACGTGGGGGCCATTTTCCAAGCCGCCATGATCAACGGATAATTAAACGGAATGATGCAGCCTACAACCCCCATCGGTTCGAAGCGTGTGGTGCTGTTGACCGGCGCAGCGACTTTATTTTCGCGTTCCTTTAATTGAGCATTGATGCAACTAAAATATTCAAAACAATCCGCTGCCGTCGGAATATCGATAAACGTCGATTGCTTTAATGTTTTGCCGCAATTCACCGATTCCAAATCGGCTAACTCTTTGGCATATTTGCGAATGAGCGAAGCAATCTTCTTTAGATAAATCCCTCGCTCGGCCAGGCTTAAATTCGTCCATGTTCTTTTGTCAAAGGCTTGGCGGGCACTCGCGATGGCCTTGAGCATGTCCTCTTTGTTCGCGTCGGCCGCGCGGCCAAAAACTTCTCCCGTTGATGGATTTATAAGGTCAAACTGTTTCCCGGAAGATGAAGGAACAACCTTACCATCAATCCACAAGTCAAATTTTTTCTGATCAACAGTTAACATATTCAATCTGCTCAATAAATAACGTTGGCCGAAGTTTAAAACCAAAGGAAATGTTTTTAGTAGAAACATTTTTATTGAAATACTTTCTCTTCCCCGATCCAATTTTTTTGATCATGTTATTCTTCAAAACCGCTGACCTCCACACCCATTTGACTGACATCACCAGGAAGCTCCTTCAATTCATTTAATTTCTTAATATCATCTTTTAAAGCCTCACTAAAATTCGTACGGGTACATCGATCTACTCCTCGATGGCATTCATCGATGATAAAATATTCATGTCCGTGAGAATACACCAAATATCTTTCTCCCACCCTAAAAGGGACGCCGCAAACCTTCGCTTCTAAATCATCAACGTGAATTTGAAAGGTGACTCCTTTTGCTAAACCACCCCAGGAATTTTCAATTTCAAAATCAATCCTATAGTTTCTGATCCCATCATTTACCTGTGCGGTATTTATCACTTTCCCCAGGAAGATAAGATTACTTTTCTTATATTCATCCTCAAAAGATCTGGGGCGTCCGCACTGATAAGCGAAGACATTCGCGCTAAAAAATAAAACTATTATATTGATGATTAAATATCTCATCCTACTCCACCGGTACTTCTGCCCATAATTCAAACACGCGGCTGCAAGGCGCATACCATTTCGAAATTTTTGCAAAGTCCCCTCGTAAATGCATTTTCTTTTGGGTCGTCGCCACAAAAGGATCGATTTCGCGGTTAAAGACCTGGCGCCAAACCTGGGCCGGGGCGGACACTAAAAATTCGGCATTCTCATCATGGCTCACGCGGTCGATATTGCCATTACGAAAAGAAAAACTATACACTTGCCCCGTTTCATCCAGCTTGACGGCTAAATCCATATTCATCTTTGTTTGATTGCCCAGTTCTTTCATTTTGGCGTCGGCGTTGACAATCTCAACGATGCCATTGATTTGCTCTTGTGAAAAAAGTTTGTATTTTTTTCCATTATTTTCTTTTGAATTTTCTTCTTCTCTCTTCTTTGTTCCCTCTGATCCCTGACCACTGACCACTGACGACTTATACAATTTCGCCACCGCATCGGTCTTGATGGCATCTTCCAGCGCTTGGATCAATAAAAAACAATCAAAGAGGTCTTTTCCCTTGGCCACAACCCCGTGCTGACGAAGGACAACGATATTATTTTTACGAAACGCGCCCATCACAGGTTTAGGTTCGGTCACCGCCGGGGTTGTCTGCGGCACACTGATGACTTCGCCTAAATAAATTTTGGCCTCAAAAATCTGAGGTGAAAAGACAGGGTTCACCAGAAAATATCCGTTCGTATATGACGTATGTGTATGAATGACAGCTTTTGTCTCGGAGAAACTTTTGTAAATCTCAGTATGCAACAATTTCTCCGTTGAAACACTTCCCCCTTCGAGGAGTTGCCCGTCTAACTTCATCGCCAAAATATCTTTATCCTGCAGAAGCCCTAAGCAACTGTTATGCGCGGTCAACAGGATGCTTTGATCATCCAAGCGCATACTGATATTGCCATTCAGGCCGCTGACCAAATCCTTTTCCCATAAAAGGCTGCCCACCGCCATGATGCTTCTTTTCAATTCGTGGATGTGTTCTTGATCCATCTTAATTCACCCTTTTAGAAATATATTTACGCGGTAACCATTCGACTAAAGGCACATACCCCGGGGTATTCTTAGGGGCAACGCGTTTCCCATTAAAGAAAAGGATTTCCTTTTGGTCGCCCATGAGACGGGATTTTTCTTTTGCCGGATATAAATTGACAGGGATATGATGTTTTTTCCCGAGAATCCCCATCACTAACCCGCCGATCCGGCAAACAGCGCCGTTATCATCCGCCAATTGATAGGAAACCCAAACTTCTTTGAGCATTTTTTTATAAAACAAAAATCCCGCCATGTTGTCAGAAATCAGGATTGGGGTAATCCCCTGCTTCAACAATTCTTTCGTCGTTGTTTTAGCACTCTCCAGCGTTGGACGGCCTTCTAACACATAGGCCTCTTTGACACCGCGGCGCTTGAGTTCATCGAAGAATGTCAATTTAAAAACACCTTGTAAAAGAATTTTACGGCCCATGACACCTTCCTTAACCATGAAAGTTTCTCCCTCCCGACACACGTAGCCCTTTTCGAGCGGAGTCCTGAGCGAGCCCATCCCGCTTTAGCGGGATGGTGCGAGTCGAAGGATCCATGGGAACGCTCTGGGTTACAAATTCAAAAGGGACGATATCGAACCCCGGATAAAATCCTTTGACCAGGCGGGGAACAAAGCGCTTGCCTTCAAACGATAATAATTCCCGGCTATCGCGAATCTCAACGGGGATATCGGCCCCCGACTTTATTTTCGCCGATGGCTGCGTTAACACATAAAATGGAATTTCAAATTCTTTCGCTAAAACAGCGATTTGATACGTTCCGATCTTGTTGGCAAAGTCCCCGTTCGCGCAGCTGCGGTCCGATCCGACGATGACTTTGTCCACGAGGCCGTTGGACATCACCGAACCGACGGTATTATCGGCAATCAATGTGACATCGGCCCCCATTTCTTTTAATTCCCAAGCAGTAAGCTTAGCGCCTTGAAAATACGGACGCGTCTCCGTCGCAAAAAAATGAATCTTCTTTCCCTCTTGCTGACAAATGTGCGCGGCCATGGCCAACTCACCGCTGACATTGCAATGCGTTAAAATGCTGTCGCCGTTTTTAATGATTTGGGCGATGCGCTGGACCCTCTCTAGCCGTCGAGCCCGGATCCCTGCTAAATATCCGGGAATATTGCGCTGCAAAACACTGACGATATCCTCGCCATGATCGAGCGCGGCTTGCGCCCATCCCACGACCTGTGAGGTGACTTCTTTAAAAGGAAATGTCGGACGGCTCTTATTTAAGGCGTCGGCGGCCTTCTTTAAATGCCTGAATAAAGCCTTTGGTTTTAATCCCACATTGTGATTAAGCTCTAAAAGAAGCGTGTTAAGGACGACAAGGAATTGCCCAAAGGCCCTTGTTTTCATCTCCCGGATGACGCTGACGGCTTGCCCAACATTATTGACCGGGATGTATTTAATCTTTCCCGGAATCAACGTCTCATCCAAGACCCACAAGACATTGTTTTTGATGTGGGCCGGCCAAAAGAGAGGCGATTCTTTCATTTTTATATTTTTCATAAAATTGTTATTTTTTTTCAGCAGGTTGCGATTCCAACTCTTTAACAAAATTAAAAGCTACGTCGATCATCATGCCCTCGGCCATGTAATAATCCGGATTCATAAATCCCATCTCCCCGGTAATCACATTGTCGCTCACCGCCAAAATAACCGCGGCCGGGACATTGGACTGCTGGCAGATCGTCAAAAAAGCCGACGAGACCATGTCGACGGCAATCGCTCCCTGATCCGTGACTTTACCGACAACTTCGCGCGTTTCCCGCAAAATTGCGTCCGTCGACCAGCATTTGCCGCGATGGATCGTCAACATGGAAGATTTGGCCGCCTTGGCCAAAGTATCCGTCAATTGTTGATTGGCCGCCGGGGTAAAATTTTTATCAACATAATACGGAGACACCCCCTCGCCGATAATCGCGTTCTCGACAATGATCAGATCGCCCACTTTAATGTCTTCGCGCAACGCCCCGCAACTGCCGATCCGCACCAGGGCTTTGATTTGCGCATTGCACATAATTTCGGTGGTGATACCTGTGTCCGCGGCAAACCGTCCGCCGTTGATTGTCGTGACCTTAATGCCTTCGTATGTCCCGGTATACATCGTATATTCCATGAAACTGAAATTCTTGACGGGGTCTTTAAGTTTTTTAACAACCGCTTCCATCCGTTCGCGGGGGCCGGGGACAATGGCGTATTTCCCGACGGCCTGAGGCGTCAACTGGACCATTCCCATGAGGTCACGGCCGGTTAAGTGGATATCTTTGATCATTTTTGTCATCCTTGATTCTCCTTTTAAGTGATCAGTCGTCAGCCCCGGAAAGGCTTTGCCTTTCACGGGACTGATAACTGTTCTAATGCTGCCTTATCTATTTTCCCTGTTCTATTTTTCGGGAGACTTTCCCTTAATTCGATTATCTGCGGGACTTTAAAATGCGCCAAATGGTCTTTAACAAAATAACGTAAATCTTCCGGCGCGATCTTTTGCCCTTCCTTAACAACGACAAAAGCCTTCAGCGCTTCTCCGCGGACTTTATCAGGAATACCGATGACGGCCGCTTCCGCAACAGCTTCATGTTGATAAAGAGCCGCCTCGACCTCTGGAGCAAAAACAATTTGTCCGGCGACCTTGATCATTTCTTTTTTACGTCCCACGATGTACAAGAACCCTTCAACATCGAAACGTCCTAAATCGCCGGTATGAAGCCATCCATTGTTCATCATCCGTGCCGTTTCTTGAGGGTCTTTATAATAACCGTCCATTACGACCCATCCTCGAATGACAATTTCACCGATTTGGCCCGTTGGTAAGGCCTGATTATTCTCATCCACAATTTTGATTTCAGAATTCGGGGCCGGCTTGCCGACACTTTCAATCTTAGTGCTATTGAACGGCGTTACCGTATTGGGCGGGCACGTTTCCGTCATGCCCCAACCGTTTAACAATTTGGCATTCGGGCAATATTGATGAAACCTCTCCAAAATCTCTTTCGAACTGGGCGCGCCAAAAACAACCGCCCAACGCAAGCTCGATAAATTGAATTGATCGATTTTTTTCACGGACAACATCGCCGTGTACATGGCCGGAACAATATGAAAACACGTGACGTGATAGCGTTGGATACTTTCCAAAAATTCAAACGGGTTGAATCGCTCCATCAGGACGACGGTAATGCCAAACACAATACAATTCTGGACATAAATAAAACCGCCGATATGGCTTAACGGAATGGCGGCTAATTTAACATCCTTGTCGCTTAAATCCACAAAATATTTCATGGCGTCGGGCGATCCACGTAAATGCCGGGTATTAAGTAAAATGCCTTTGGGTTTTCCCGTCGTGCCTGAAGTATACATAATCAATGACGGGTCCGTATCGCTGATCTTTATTTTTTCTAAATTTGAGCCTGAGCCTTGGATGAATTTTTCATAGGAAATGCCGACGGGATTAGGATTGGATTGTGAGTCAAGCAAGACAATGGTTTGCAAGGTCGTGACTTGTTTTCTAATGCTTTCTAAAGAAATCTCCCCTTTATCTTTCGCGAGGAGCAATCTGGTTTCCGAATGGCTTAAACAAGAAACAAGTTCATCTTCTTTAAGCATGTAATCTAACGGCACTCCCACCGCCCCCAAGCAAAAACAAGCGAGATAGCTAACCGCATAAGCGGGAGAATTAGGTAGATAAATGCCTATTTTGTCTCCTTTCTTTATGCCATGCTTTTTTAAGGCGTTTGCCAAAATCAGGACTTCTTTCTCCAGCTCTGGGAAAGAAATTGTCTTACCTTTGAATATAATGGCCGGCTTTTGAGGATATTGGCGCGCGACTTGTCGTAAAATGTCCTGAATTTGCATATTTTTGATTCCTAACCTCTTATATTTGATATGAATACGTCAAATATAGTAAAATTTTACTAGTTTGATTTTAGTATAACTCTCCAAAATGTCAAGATTTTATTTAATCTCTAAAATTGCCTATATATTATTTATTATGATTAGGAGGAAACTACCTGAGGACTTCGCGCAAACGGTCAATGGACTTAATTTCAGCCTCGACTAGATCCAGATCATGCTCCATAATGATGTGTAAATGGGGCTTAGAGGAAGGGATTTTACTTTTGATGGCTTTTAGCTCGCCTTTGATGCGCCGTAGAAAGATGATCCGGCCGCGAAGTTGTTTCTTAGCGATGTCTTGATCCACATATTGCAGAAAATATAACGAAAGATCGATGTTAAAATAAGGCCTCTGGATAGATAGGAAACTTTCGGTAATCAAATGGTCGAAAATCTTGTCGCCTTTGGGCGTTAAGCTGTAAACAAATTTCTCCGGCCACTTCCCTTCCCTACCAACATCCTTCTTGATCAGGCCCAGCTTCTCCATCTTTTTTAACGGGTAATAAATGGATTTGATCTTAAGCCCAATGAAAGGGACCAATTCCTCCTCGATGAGGCGCTTAATTTCATAGCCGTGCTTGGGGCCCTCTTTTAATAAACCAAGGAAAAGAAGTTCGTGTTCAATCATACAAGGGTTGTTATTCGTTAAACGGCAACGATGCCGGCTTCGTTATTTGTTTTGGGTTATACGTTTTAACATAGACCTTAAACGACGCTGGCATCCTTGACCCTAAACGTAAAACATTTTTCAAAGACGGAAATCTTGCTGCTTTTCCGTGTATTCAATGATTTGGCTCATGACCTTGATACTGCGGGACGGATATTTGCCAACGGCTGTTTCTCCGGAAAGCATCACGTAATCGGTTCCATCCAAGATGGCATTCGCGACATCGGAAACCTCCGCGCGGGTCGGGTTGCCAGATTCAATCATACTCTCAAGCATTTGGGTCGCCGTAATGGATAATTTCTTCTTGCGGTTACAATGACGGATGATATATTTTTGGACCATGGGAACCTTATAGACAGAAAGTGTCACGCCTAAATCGCCGCGCGCCACCATCACCCCATCGCAAGCATCAATAATACTATCCACATTACGCACCCCCCCCTCGCTTTCAATTTTAGCAATGATTTTGCAGTTAGGAAGCTTCGGCTTAACCATGTCAACGACCCGCTGGATATCCTTTTTGTTACGAACAAACGATTGAGCGATCTTTTCGGCCTTATTCTTGATGGCGAAATTAATATCCTGCTCATCTTGAGCTGTCATCAGATTGGAATGAAGTTTTAACGCAGGGATGTTAACACCCTTATGTTCTTTTAACCAACCGCCCTGAACCACCTTGAGCTTAAACTTTTTAGATGAAACATCCAAAACCTTCAAATGAAGAAGGCCATCGTCGATGAATACCAACGACCCCTTCGGCACATCTTTCAAATCCTCTTTGTAGTCAAAAGGGATGACTTGGGGGTCATCGTCGGGTTCATTCGATAAATAAACGATGTCATCTTTATTCAAAAAAATCTTTTTCTTCAAATCGCCGATCCGGATACGATATCCTGCCAAATCAATCAGGACCGTCACGTTAAAATTGTTTTTTTGATTCACGCAACGAACCCAATCGATCATTTTTTGATGCTGCTCGTCGGACCCGTGGGAACAATTCACGCGGGCCACATTCATCCCCCGTTGGGCCATTTTGATGATCATCTCCTCTGTGTTGCTCACCGGGCCTAACGTACAGATGATTTTCGTATATCGATTCATAACGGTCCATTGTCTGCGGGGGTGGCTTCACTAAATCTTAAATCCAACTCTTGAAAGACCGCGTTGGATACTTTTTCTTTGGCACTACTACTGAGCGACGAAATTTCAATCCGAACGGTCGTGCGGGTGGGGCGGACAAAAAAGATTCCGACTTCTGTTGTGTTGACATTCCCCTTGATCCTCATGACGACCAGATGACGCTTGATCCGATTTTTAATGAATACATCAAAAAATTTTTCGGTCAGAGGAATCGTCGATTCATCCCGACGATTTAGGGTAAGAACGGCAGCGAAACAATCATCGAGGCTGCAAACATATTCTTTTTTGACAGCTTCATCGCGGGCGCTCTCTAAAGCACGCGTTGACGATCCCCACACCGTTTTGGGAAAGTCTGCCACATAAGAGCATCCCGCCAATGTTAACATCCCGTAAAACAAAACAAGAAAGCCACTCAATGGTTGTTTCATCCCGTACATAAGTTAGCATTATAACAAAAACTGTGATGAATCAGGTATGATTTTTGAATAAATTAGAAACAACCAGAGGTGGACTACTTCATCAAATTGGCGATGAGGGAAAAGTAAGGATCAATCTTGTGATCACCGTTGCGGTCACGATATTCCAGGCCATAGGGACTTTGGGGCGCCCCATGAGGGAAGGCATTCTGATCATTGAATAATTCATCTAGAGTCGGCCATTGACCGGTTCGGCCATGAGCCTTTTGCCACTGTTGATTGATAATTTCAATGTTCTTTAATTCCACTTGATAGGCGCGTTCGTGGATGATCTTCTCTTTGCCTCTCGCCTTTCCAACGAGGACCAAATAATCTTCCCGTCTCAAATTCGCCTTTGGGACCCAGCCCTTGAGAGGAGAAATCCCCAGACGTTCCAATAAGTTAACACTGTCACGAGGCAATGGGGCGACGGGCAAAAGGCGCTCTAAGCGCATTTCCTTGACCAATTCAACAGCAAATTGCGCTTGGGTCAACGGAGGATTGGCCGCATTTTCTTGGGCAAAAACCGGCGTTCCCGCGATCAATCCAATGAACAACATCCAAAATATAATTTTATTCTTTTTCATTCTTAGTACCTAGCCGTCAAGGCAACGCCGACCTTATTGTCGATATACCCTTCGGCAGCAAAATCAGTGTCGCGCTTCGTATATGTATAAGTAACATCGAGATCTAACCATGCCCGTAACTTTCGATTAAGATCTAGCCCTAACGTATGGATATTTGTTCCCTTTCCCTGCTCGGCAACTCCGATGAGAGCGTCAGGAGCATCAAATTCTTGATTCTCGAAACTATAATTGATCAGCAAGTTCGTCTTAGGATTAAGCGCGTGGCTTAGCCCCAACGAGAGGATATTAGAGGAGTAATCGCTATAATCGCTTCGCAAGGAAGGTTGATTCACGTTCCCAACAAAGGAGGCGTAAAGACGCGTATATACAGAGAAAACAGATTCCAAAGAGACTTTATAATCGATATTCTCGTCGTTAGTGTCTGTATTTTGGGTAAACGTGCGCTCGAAAAATCCCAACTCTGATGTCACATTCACCAGCCCGGGATATTTTTTCGTAAGCCCAACAAACCGTCGATTCAACGTCGAAGATTTCTGGTCGATTTGCGGGAAAGAAATTTTATCCCAATCATACCCGACAAACCCGTAGAGTTGGGCATCATCGGCGATTTGATATTCCAGTTTCTCTGTAAATTTATAACGATTGTTATCGATGAACGTATCCGTTGTCTGATTGCGAACATCAAGGTGGCTATAATTAAATGTGGTATTGAACGTCAACAGGGGATTTAATTCATATTGCATCTGAACATAGGGGGAAAACTGTTTGTACCCTAGCGTCACCACTCGATCGCCGATGGTGGTTGTGATATTACTGTCTTCAATCGAAGTGAAATGATGACCTACCCCAAAAGAAAACTGATCAGCGGGGCGATAAGAATAAGCGATGTTAGCCTGGTTAGACATAATGTCCACGGCTTCATCTTGATAATACGTAAAATCGCCTAAATAGGACCCGTTGAGATAATGCGGGCCGCTTGACTTTTCATAACGAAGGCCTTGCGAGAAAACCATGCGTGAATCGGCATTTTCTCCGGTTTCCGTTAAGAAAATATTATCATCGTATTCGAATTTAAAGCGGGAAGTAAAGTCAATTTGCTTGAGGAAGTTAAAGAAGGGATTGATCGCCTCATCAAGGGGCGGATTGTTGTTGGTAGCCCCCTCCTGCGCCCGGAGAGGAGTAGAAGAAAAAAGAAGAGAGAACAAAATCGCTAGCTGAAAAATCCTACCAACTTGAACTTGACTCACGCGAATTTTCTTCCGTTAAGAATTCTTTAAGAAACGATTTTAAGGATGAGCTAAAACTTTTGATGGCCGTGATCCTGTGCTGCCGGTCACAACTCCGGATAAACTAACGCCAGCCAACCCACTCCCACCGGGAGTTCCAGCCCCTCCGGAGGTTCCGGGATCACCCCCAAGCCCAGGGACAACGGATGCCCCATCCCCTGTTCCCCCGGACAAAGAAGATGGATTAATATCCCCTCCGGGTAAACTAGCCAAATCGAACTCAGCCGTCACTGGACTGATAAGGCCTTCGTCTCCCGCAGCAGCGAATTCATCTTCACCTAACCCCAACTCACAATTCAAAATCTTTTCAAATAACCCCTGCGATTCTTTGGATTCTTTGACAAAATCGTCGCATTGTGGATTAGCAAAACTAAGCGGAGAAAAGAGGACGACCATGCCAATCGAATAATAAACAATCAAACGCATCTTTTCCATACAACCTCCCTGCCTCTCCAACATATTGATAAAAATAATAAGATCAAGCGAAGAATATCTGATTTGTAAAAACAGTATAAAGCCTGGAATTGGGCATGTCAAGTTTTTAAGCTTGGTGTATTTGAAGAAAGAGGACAACCGTTATTTGAGAGAAGCAATCCTTTGTTGCTGCAGGAGTTGGATTAGTTGTTGTAATGTTGCATTAGGGAAAACGGCTAAGGAATTAATGATTTGGGCTGAAATCCGAGCCGATGCAAATGACGTCCCTTGTTGGCCAAAGGCTTCTCCATCCGCGTAGACATCGCAATCTTGGCTGAAATAAGAAGCGATCTCTCCTTGGGTATTAACCGCCCCAACAGAAATGACATGTTGATTCGAAGACGGAAAAGATGGCTTCCGGGGCGCGGCATTGCGGACAATATTGCCATTCTCATCGGACGCAAACCCGCTAAAAAATGATTTATTCCCGCCGGCGGCGACAAATTTGATCCCATAACGAATGGCGGCTTCATTCACAAGATCTTCGATTGCCGAGTTATATTTGGTGACAATGGACATGTTGACCACATCGATATTGTTGTCGATCACCCATTGGATCGCTCTGACAATGGCCTCTGGCGATGGCCCAAAATGTCCATCGATATTATCGCACACCTGTAACATCGTGATATGCGCCAAAGGGCTTTGCTCACGAATAAGGCGGGCGACGACCGTTCCATGGTCTAACGGATCATCATTCGCTGCCAGGGAAGTAAAACTGATGGCCTCGTCCACATACCCTGTGGCCCCCGAATCAATGATGGCGACACGAATGGGTGCGCCCCAAACCGTGGACTGGGGCACAACGATGATCATTCCCATCGTCATCGCTAAAATTCCAATTTTGGCTATTAAATTCTTCATGTTGACTCCAAAAAAAAGCGCCTGCTCTCAAAATAAGAACAGGCGCGCCTTTCTATAAATAAAAAAGCTCAATCGGCAACTGGCTGCCCTTCCATCATTGCTGATGGTTTAGGACCCTATAGTTTTGCCCAGGCTACGTTCAAAATGCTTTCGTGTTTGAACTTCGCCTGGCCCCGCCAAAGGCGGGGGCCCTACGCTTATCGCGTAGTTTGCCCTTATCAAATGAGACGTTGATATGTCAAATCAAAAATCTTAAAGATCAATAATCCGATGTTAAGTATAGAATATTTCTATAGGATAAGCAAGTCAATGCCAATTTTTGTCCAAAACATTAATCTATTTAAGCTGCATCAATAATTTCATAAATCATTAAATAGCAATAACTTGTGAATATTATGAACCGCTTTCAAGAAAGCGCTTTCAATAAAGGCAATCAATATTCCCTTTGCCTCAAAGAAGACATTCTTTTATTTTTCAAAGTGCGCCAATCGCCTTTGCCGCAAACCAAGCAGCTTGGGGTTGCCTTCCTTATAGCCGATGTTAATATCCGAGATCAAATTGGGCGATAAATCCAACGATTAAGTATAAACAAACGCGGCGTTCAAAATGTCGTGGCGGCCGATGATCCCGACCAGTTTGTTTTTGTCCATCACAGGAAACGAGTGGATATTCCAATTGACGACGGCTTCAATGATTTCATGCAGAGGGGTTTTGGGAGAAATGGCGATCACGTTACGCGACATGATTTCTTTAATGGTCTTAAATCTACAGGACTTGATTTTATCTTCCAACCTCCCGGCCTTGCCTTCGCGGGACAGTCGGTTAATCAAGATAAAAAGATCGGTCAATGTCACAATACCGACGACCTTGCCCTTCCCATTGACGACAGGATAACCACTAACCTTCATCCGCAGCATCAAATGGGCCACCTGATGAATTGGCATCTTCTCCTGGACGACGTGGACGTCTTCCGTCATTATATCCCGCGCCAAAATGTGCTTTTTCTTTGCCTTAGCCACCTTTGACACTCTCCAATGTTTTACTTAAATCATTGATTTGAATGCGGAAATCTTCACAGATTTTTTCCAATCCTAAACTTTGCGCCCGGCTTTTGGCTAATTCATACTGCAACTTCTTTCCCCTCTGCAAAAGCTGTTCATTGTGGGCTTTTAAATTCTCCTGGGAAGCCTTTAGCCCAGCAATGTCTTTCCCGTCATCCATATTGGTTTTAACAAGCCGGCTGTTTTCCTGCTTGATGGCATCGAGTTGCAACTGAATCTGGGCGCACTGCTGACTCATCCTTTCCAATTGTTCTTGATCAACCATTTCTTGCTGGGAACGCAACAGCCGTATCGTTTGCTGGGCCTCTTGAAAATTTTTTTCATCCGCGTCCCTGGTCACCTGCAACGTCTCTTCCAATTGCTTCATGCGTTGTTCACTAATCTTTAATTGCCCGGCGAAATCTTCCTGCATTGAATGTTGTTTAATTTTCTGCTGGGCCTGCTGGAGCTCAGCGTGTAACTGCTCAAGGCGTGTTTGGGATTGCGCCCCTTGCTGTTTTAGCGTTTCGTTCTCCTTCTGGATGCGCCCCACTTCCTTCTCGAGCAATTGATACTGTTCGAGGCGCTGCGATACTTCTTGCTGTAACAAAGCCGTTGCCTTCTGCGCCTGCGCTAAGGCATCCGGCGACGGCGAAGCTGAAACAGCTGGCGGTTGCTGGCGCGATTCGCTGATTAGTTTTTGCTTCTCTGCTTCCAGATGGGCGATATGCTCTTCAGCCGCGTAGAGTTTTTCCTGAAGAAGCGTTTCTTGCACACTCGGGCCAACGGGAAGGCTGCTTGCTTCTTGGAGGGGTGTCAACGCAGCCCCTCCCTCCTTTTTTAGATTTTCTTTCAAGATATGCTGGACCATCCCCTTCGATTCCTTTTTTCGGCGAAAATCGGAAGCAACCTCTTTAAGCTTCTGAAACTCTTTCATGCCCGTCAAGGGGACAGCCTCGTCTTTAGGGGAAGAACGCATTCCGCTGACAAAAAGAGCCAAACCAATAATCAACAACACCAGTGCTGCGCCCAACAATAAAGTCGTGGTGGCCATCATTGTTTTTCTCCCGAACCCATGTTAAATATAGCGGTTTGACTTAAGATAAGACGCATAATCGCGAATCGCTTCCTCCAATTTGGTGAAAGGCTTGTGATATCCGCTCGCTCCGCTCGCTACGCTCGCGCGTAGTTTGCTCATGTCGGCCTGAGTGAAGTACTGGTATTGATTGCGCAACGACTCCGGCATCTCGATGTAGTCAATCCGAGGCTGTTTCCCGACGGCCGCGAAAAGGCCGCGCGCAATGTCGTTCCAACTGCGCGCCTGCCCTGTTCCCAAATTAAAAATCCCGTTGATCGCGGGCTGATCGAAAAAATACATGACAACATCCACCGCATCCTTGATGTAAATAAAATCGCGTTTTTGTTCGCCATCGGCATATTCTTTTTTATAAGACTTAAACAGATTCATCTTGCCTTCTTGAGCGACGACAGGATAGGCCTTACAGACAACACTGCGCATCTCGCCCTTGTGATATTCATTAGGCCCGAAGACATTAAAAAACTTTAGGCCGACGACCTGATCAACGAGCATGTGATTAACAACCCACGCATCAAACTTTTGCTTGGATTGCCCGTACAGGTTCAGTGGCCTACAACGCAAAATCGTGGTGAGATCATCTTTATATCCGATGGAACCATCCCCGTATGTGGAAGCGGAACTGGCGTAAATAAAACGGGCCTTATGGGCCAGCGCCCAATCGCACAGTTTACGCGTGTACTGATAATTGTTTTCATCAAAATATTGGGCATCATCCAATGTCGTCGAACTGCACGCGCCCATATGAATCACGCAATCGACTTTTTCACTGATCTTGTTCTGCTCAATCAATTGGATGAATTCATCTTTTTCCAAATAGCGGAGGTATTGTTTGCCGGCAAGATTCTTCTTTTTGGCCCCGTCTGAGTCCATGTGGTCGACGAGGATCAGGTCTTTGATCTTGCGCTCATTCAATTTGGCAACCAAACAACTTCCAATAAAACCGGCAGCGCCGGTGATGATAATCATGGAATTCCTCTAATAGTCGACAGTCGACGGCCCCGTGGAAGGCTTCGCCTTCCCGGGATTTAGTCCCTGAAATCGCAAAGCGATTTCAGCGGATCGCTAGTCGCCCGTAACATCCTAGCGACCGGTCACTGGCCCCTCGCTCTTTGCTCGGGGTCCTGAGCGAAAAGCGAAGGACGACGGGTCACTCATTCATTCCATCTAAAACAAACCGGGCGATATCTTGGCCTAAAGCGTAACCTAGTTGTTCATGCGTCTGGGAAGCCTGTTGAGACGTGCGGGTATTATCGAACACAACGATCGTCTCCCCCGTTTCGGTGTCAATCATCCTGCCTTGGACACTAAGGCTGATCTGCCGATTCCGCATCACCCATTTTTTTACTTTCGCCGGTTTGTGCACATCTAAGATGTGGCCTTTCACAATGAAATCCGGGTCATCGGCCTTGTCCGCGGTCAGGATTTGAAATGTTTTGTGTTCATCTTGCATCAACCCATCGGCCAAGCCCTTCATCATCATCAGCGAAATCTTGTCAAGCTTACTATTGACTTCGACATTCGGGCCGGCAATAAAAGGCTGGATAAAGATGGCCCCGCCCTGGCGCAAACGCTGCGCGTCCACAATTTTCCCGGCTTGCACAAAGGAAGATGTTTGTGCAGGCACCACCTTTTTATGGCCCAACCAACTGCAAGAAGGCAATACAAATGTTACTAATATTATAAGTAAAACCCATCGTTTTATCATCGTATTAAGTGGATTCTTGAACAAATTTCTTAAAACGCTGCAAAATATAGCCTTGTCCGGCAATTTGGCTAAAGTCGCCAAGCCATTTTTCTATATACAAAAAATCCATGAGCTTAGCGTTTTTGACAAGCACGTTCTTAACATCCTCTTCATCAACCGCTCGACTAGCGATCATTTTATGGATAATGAGATCTTCCAATGACGCAAATTTAACGCGATAACCACCCACAAGCACCTTTTTAACTCTTTTCAGAGCTGCTTTTTCGTAGGGCGTATAAGAGAAAATGAAATCAACTCGAATCTTAGATTGAGGATCTTCGACCGGGAAAACCTTTGTCTCTTCGGCAAAACGTTGGGCATCGTGGGACAGAACCCTCAACTTTAATTGCTGAGTGACATTGGCCAAAAGAGCAAACTGATCCGTGTCAATCCCTATCGTGATGTCGATATATTTTGTCAGGCGAGGGGTGGCGTATAGAAGAACGGCCTGGCCTCCGATAATCATATAAGGGATTTTGTTTTTATCCAAACAACGGGCGATTTTGCTGATTAATCGTTCAATCACGATTCTTTGAGCGCATTGAGGGTTTTGGCAAGACGGATATCTACTTCTATTCCATCCAAAACATTTTGGGAATTAATTCTCCCTAGAGTAACGGCTTCGCGATACAAAGCTTCATAAATACGTAGGCCCTCTCGATAGGATACTTTTTCTTGCCTCTTAAGGTCTTTGTAGAACTTATCTAATTTTGAAGGATTCTTAATCATAGGAGTAGTATTATATCAAACTCATTCTTGAACTGAAAAATATTTTTAATAACATTTATGCCCCAGGGACAGTGTCGGCTTGGCTGTTTTCACCCAAAATCAACGGGATATTGGCGGGGACGATTTTGTAAATCACCGGCACAAGGCCGTTAAAATCCATGTTTTCCAATTGTTCAAGCGTCGGCACTGGAAATTCCGCGCCTTGACCCTGTGTTTCGATCTCAAGGCCGGCGGGGTTCAAATCAATCCCCCCTTTGTCGGGTGTCGTGGGAGATGCGGGAGCACCTATATACTTAAGCTGCGCCGCGGCCTCAGCAAAAGAAAGAGCCAATGTATGTTTATTCCCAAACCGGACAACAACGATTCTCTCTCCGTCGCGCGTAGGCTTTCCTTTAATGACTCCTCGCCCGAATTTTGCGTGCTCGATGATATCGCCCTCTAACCAATCCCCCACCA
Organism: Candidatus Omnitrophota bacterium; assembly: GCA_020053475.1. Lineage (GTDB taxonomy): Bacteria > Omnitrophota > Gorgyraeia > Zapsychrales > Zapsychraceae > JAGVNC01. The sequence continues at coordinate 39,321 of JAGVNC010000091.1, forward strand.
TCGCGGAGTCCGATTCAAAGGAATCGGACCCAGTCCCACTGGCAGGCGGGACCGGGTCGAGGGGCTTGTCATCCGTCGGCGGCGCGAGCTTTTTCTCAAAATAATCTTTCACTTTGGTTAATTCTTGGGCCACTTGGGCCATCGTCTTGGGAGACCTTTTTTCTTGATTGAGTTCAAGCATATTCTGGACCAACTGTTTTAACCCACTGCTCTCCAAATCCATCTCCGGCAATTTGCCTTCAGACAACAATTTAAAAGGATGCGGCGGCTCCTTCCCTAAAAAATAATATTTAAACAATAACCCCAAACTGTAAATATCGGATACCGGCACACGAACCCACTCAAGAGGCACATATCCTTTTGTTCCTCGCGTTGCCATGTCGGTGCCAACAGGGCTGGCGATACCAAAATCAATTAACAAAACCTCCCCCGCCTGATTGATCACAATATTCGAAGCGTTAACGTCGTTGTGGACATATCCGGCGTCGTGAATGGATTGTAACGTTTGAACTACTTTAATGAAAACATCCAGTCGTTGAGGAACGGTAAACCCCCTCATGACAGAACTTATAGAGTCAAATTTAATCCCTTTTAACTTCAGCCAAATTTCTCCTGATAATGTCACGCCAATCGCTAACACTTGAGGGATATTTTTAACACCCCTCTTATTTAATTCCACCAGAACAGCAGCTTCGCGCAAAAGAAGCTCTTTATTACTCACTCTTTTATCCAGGGGCGGCGAACTACGCTTATAAACAATCGTATCGTCGTTAGGATCTTTAAATATTCTGGCTGACCCTCCTTGGGTTGCATATTCATAGCTCTCAACAGGAATCTCGGCGCGTTCAACAGAATTTCCAAACTTTTCAGTGATTCTATCCAATACGGCACTACGATATTCTGGAGCAGAAAGATCGGATGAAATCCCCGTCAATATCAAAGTATCGAGGAAAGAAGGCCTGTCGGAATCTCCCCCCACCACCGCACCATCGGCTTGTGCCTGTAAGCTCTTCGGATACAGACCTTTTAAATCAATGCCCCTAAACTTATTTGTCATATGACGCTCATAAAACGCTCGCGGAGAGCTGGGATACGCTTGGTCCCAATATTTTGCGCCTCTTTGGGTAAAAAGATCGTCCGCCGGCTCTCCTTTATAAAAAATCCCCATTCGCGCCAAGGCGATGGAAATGGCATTCAATCTTAGGACGCGCTTTTTCCCGTCGGAATCCCAATAATAAAGGACAACGTCCTGCTGCCCCTCAAAGGCCCGAGACATAAATACATCATAACGCCCCCCCTCGAGGATGTTAACACGCTGGGATGTTTGCTCAAAAATCTCTTTGTATGGCGCAGCCTGGTGATCACTCCCGCGTCCATATAAACGGCCCTCGACGTCCTTAATCCCATAACGGAAGTACTTTTGCCAAGCCGGACGTGTATAAAACCATTTAGCAAAAGTACCGGTAATAGGGACAAACCCACCGTTGACCAGCACGTGATAGTCATGGCTCAACCGATCCGCCTTCAAGCCTTCCTGTAACAAATGTTCCATCCGATCGGCAATTTTGTCGATTGCATCCTGAACCGAGTGTTGCTGCCCTGTGGCCGCTGTCATTTCCTTCGCGATGGCTTCTAGCTCCGCCTGATCTTGGGCAATAAATTCGCTTGCCTCTCCCCACGTAACTTTGTCTTTGCCTTTAAATTCTCCCAAATTATAGACCGGCCTTTCCGTATCCGCGCCCACCGGACGATTTAAAAACCAGACCCCTTTTTCACCTACAGAAAAACCTTTCCCCACCATCGCGGGGTCGGACAGCGGATCGCTGAGGGAGTCAGAGGCCTCATTCCCTGAAGGACTATAAATCATCGTATCGATCACTGCGCCCATTGAACCTGGCTGAACAAAGACGCGCCCATAGCGATCACGTTCGTTTCCTATGCGCAGATTCTCTGGATCTAAATAGTCCCACTCTTGAAATGGTGAAATGCCGAGATCGGTCAATAGAAATGGTTGTGAACGTAATTGGGCATCTGCGGCGATCCCCTGGACAACGTCATTGAGATCAAACCCTTCAACAACAGGATCAAAGACTCGGATGCTGCGAACACCCAAATGACCAAACTCCTCATCTAACAAGTACATCATTGATGGAGAATTTTCGTTTTCTTGTCTTTGAGGGGTGCGTTCCATATGATATGCTCCGCCAAACAGGGCAATTTTATACCCAAGATTATTTCCGGCGGCACTTTTAACTTCTTGAACAAGATCTTTTTCCCGTAAAAAAGCAGTAATGGGATTAATGTCGCGGGCACGTGCATCAAATCCAAAGACTTGAATAATATATCCTGCTTGATGTAATTTTCGTAAAGCACGCAAGATATGTTGCCCTCCCGGTAATATGACAACGGACAGATCATCGACATCTGCATTCAAATAAGCATTCATCGCTGCCGTATCATCAGGATTTGTTTCAAGCCCAACCAGAAGTTTTCCTCCAGGATGAGTCTCAAGAAATTTTTGGATGCCAGCAACAAAATGCTCTGCAGGTTTCGGGCTGAAATGATCTCCTCCCATACCCACAATAAAACTATTATTCAATTCTTCACTGATCGCTTGAGGAATATCTAACCTTCTGTATCCATAAATGTAAGAGCTCGCTTCGAGAGAGAGCGGTCTTGGTGTTATATTCTGACCCCAAAAACGTTCTTGAATGATTTGTTCCACAGCTTCATTTGTTCCTCGGCCAGGAAGTGTTTTATCAGAAGAATCCTCAAGCAGCGCACAGCTCGTACATAACGAGCCTAAAAGTAGCGCTGCTTCGAACCCCCGCCCCACCATCGCGCCGTCAAAGGATATATTTCCTGCAGACATATTCACCGCGCGTTTGAGTAAATTGATGTCCGCGTCGGGAAACACTCCCAGATGGTCAAGCGCATCAGTTGAAGCAGGCAACGATTGGGATTCATACAGTTCAGCCAAAATATTAACGACTCTCGATCGGGATTGGGTTAATTTCTGACGAAAGCGTTTCATCAATTCACGGATCGAGAACGAATCCTTTTCTTGCAGCATTAAAGAGATTGCCCCAAAAACAACGGGCGCAACCTCTAATGCATGGATATCCTCTGGATTAGATTGACTCAATCGTTCAAGAAACTCTCCTTCGGTCAATATCTCTCCGTATAAATAATACGATAACGCGGCTACCTGCTCATCCCAGCTATCAAATCTTCCAAAATCGCCATCCTGCAATGTTGTTCTTGCCAGGGTTTTCGCATCCTTCTGCCATTCGTTAAATGCACCTGAACCTTTTCGAAGCTTATCCATAAAATTCGTATCTTCGCGCTCAAAAGGAATCAAGCGGAACAAAACGCTGAGCTTTCTCATTGTCGACAATTCCCTCAGATCGTCTTTGACAATTGTGTCATCTAAACGATAATCTCTCCCTACCATTGCGGAGTCGGAATGCAGATCAACATGAATCGCTGCAAGCTTTTCATCCCCTTTTTTAGAAATGATGACGGTAATATCATCTATTGAACCCCAGAAGCTGGCAAAGCTGACTAACTGATCAGCCATGGCTTCCTGCTTCACTAAATCCATCATCTCACCTGCACGCTTATCAAGACCAGCCTTGGTTTGCATTGTCCCCGTTTCGAAGAGACCGTCACTGGAAAGGAGAATAACGCTATTTTCGCCCAACTCAATTGGTTCTCCTATTTCCGGGCTGCGGTCAATAATTGCACCAAATTTTTGTCCGCCGCCTAAAAACCGGGTCATCTGAACACTTGAAGTTCCTGCCCCAGAGATTCGCCCTTGATCTTCATCATATTTAGCTCCCCGAGCCATCGCGGCCTGCCGTTCGGCCTGGTTAGTGCGGGCATTGTGCTCTCGACTAACGTGCCTCGTTCCATCTTTATCAATGATGATAATCGGTGAATCTCCCAAATAAGCCGTATACGCCCGGGACTCATCCTCAGGGACATAGACAATCGATAATGTCGCAATACTTCCGAGGTTATAGGTTAATTCATTAAACCTGGCAACCGTTATCTTGAGCGCTCCGGGGACATCGCCATTTGTTTTTAACAACGCCTCTTCAAAATACTCCTGAAGATGGTCTTGGATGTGTTGCGCTGTCCACATCCCTCCTGATCCATCGATCGCGGCCATTAACCGTCCCCGGCCATGAGACATGCCAGGATTAACAATGTGGGGAAGCGCGATCAACTCATCAACATAACGATCTTCACTATAATCTTCATCGATGGGAACAATGACACCGGGATTGTCCGTTTGATTTGATTTTGTGATCGATTGAATATCAAGAAAATTATATTTCCGTTTGTTTGTAAGCTTGAAATGGCGCTTCGTATTCCGTTGCTGAAAATCCCGAAGGGCTTTCTCTTCATGGGCAATTAATTGTTGTAAACGATCCGCATCTTCCGGCTGGCTGGCCAATTTCAATAAATTTGTATAACGTGCAATGGCTTTCGCCGTGCGGTTTTCTAAAGAATTTTCTTGGATCAATGCCTCATCGCGAAGCCGCTCATATTGATTCTCATATTCTCCCTCCGCCAGGGTGATTTCGGAGCCGGAAGCATCAAGAATCTGGTCTAAATCCACAAAAACGACAACTTGTCTTGTCTGCTTATTAAGTTCTTTAGCAAATTCAGAGAAAGAGAGAGTAAATCGAGGCCGAGGGTCTAAGAACATCAAGGTCGACATTGCCTTGGCCTTAATTGTTTGCGAGGTATAGGCTTTAATTTGCGCAACATAAGGGAAGCGATGCATCAAATTCCAGGCGATGAAGCGCTTGTGTTTGTCTCTAAATTCGTTAACCTTCTGGATGATGGCTGATTGTTGCGCTGGAGACTTTTGAGTAAGATTTAACAATAACGTTAATGTCTTCGTTAGGAAAGGATCTATGGACGTCGGGTATTTTGTTAACATCCATACCGTGTAAAGAAGTTTTTCCTGATAAGTCCAGGGATTCAATTCATCCCAAACATCGTCTAGGAATCTTGCTATATCACGTCCATGCTCTTCCGACACAATTTGCTGTGTATCGATGGCTGACTGGATCGCACTTCTTACTTGTTCCGGAGAAGTTTGCATCTCTTCTAAAATCTTAACAAATGCTTTGGTCGCGAGAGGAAAATCAAACCTAGGCATATCTTCAGCTTCCTCTTCTGAGTCAATGAGCCCCGCCTTAAATAACTGTTCTCCAAATTTAGACTGGATGACCTGTTCCGCGTTATCTTTGGGCTGCCCTGCTAAGGAATTGAATTCGCGGTCAAGTTCGGCCAATCTTTCATCAAAGGCCCTTTTATCGGCCGCATCGGTATGAACGAGGACCTCCACATCATCAATTTTCTGCAACGATAGCATCGCCCCATCTTGTTCATCGGAAGCAATGGGTTGTTTTTGCTGTGAAGCAGCCATCTCAGACGGCATGTAATTGCCTGACGCTGAAAACATGGCCGCGGCCCCGCGCTGGGCCATCAGAGATTGAAAATCACCTCTCTTTCCGTTTTCGTTGTAAGTGTCCGCGGGCAGCTGGGCGAAATCGAAATTTGTCCCTCCGGAGAAATATTTGCGCGGGACAATTTCATCCGTTTGCGGGTCATGCTCTTCGCGAATATAGTTGTAAACACCCTTCTTAAATGCTTCCAGGTATTGGGCGTAAATTTTCTCCTTGATTCCTTTATCGTCAACGTCGACACCTTCGACTTTGCTCTGCCCGACATATTTCCTCGATAACAAACTGTCCTTTAAATTGCGCTTGTACCATGTAGCAAGAATCATCGAGTTGTAAATCTGGCGCAACGAAGCAAAATTTTGGCCTTCGTTGACCTCTTTCTCGAGCTCGGGAAGGATAATTTCACGAATAATTTCAGAGGACATGGTGCCCACTGAAGTGAATTGTGAAGAGTGAATAGTATCTAGTGGCTCTTCACTCTTCACTAGAGACTCTTCACGCAATAAATAATCCTCCTCCAACATCACCTTTAGATGGCTTTTCACCACAAAGGCCGCGTCCCCTTGTTCATAAATAACGGCCTTTTGCGGGATAATCCAAACCTTGTTAAACGTATTGACCGGAATGTCAGTCGTCCCGTAAAGGTCATAGGCCCGTTTGTAAACGCGCTGCCAGAAATTTTTGCCTAATTCATTTTCGGGATACATTAAAGAAGCTGTTAATTGTTTAAGGAGATAATCTTGGGCTAACAAGTCGCGGCCCATTTCAGTCGTGCCAAATTCCTGCGGGATGATGCGGTCTTTCTCATAAGGGGATAAATTCACCCATAAATCTTTTTCCGGGACAGTCAAAGAGGCGAGAAAGTATTTAATCAGCTTCTCAGTCTCTTTCTTTAGCGCCTCGCCTTGGACGCCCCCGTCCCCTTGGTCAACGATGAAATTAAACTGGAGCGGTTGGTCCGGGAAAACTTTGATCCCGCGTAAAATCGTGGGCGTAAATCCCGGGCTTAAAGGAACGAGTGTCCCCGGGACAGGTAAATTTAACAAAAGCTGGGCATGGGCATAACGCGGCGGCAAGACAATGAGGCTAAAGACAAACGTGAAACTGATGACAAACGCCATCAGCCGTTTGAGAAAGCTAAATTCGGATTTTTGCCGTGGAAACCCCACGGGTAAAACCCGTGGCACCTGTTTCCACATTTCGAGCTTCGCTCGACGCCCTTTGGGCGAAAAGCCATTCATCCACGGGCAAGCC
>JAGVNC010000079.1 GCA_020053475.1 Candidatus Omnitrophota bacterium
CGTTGAACGTAGCGGCAATGAAAGGGCAAATATTCGTCGGGATACTCCTAAAAATTCGGTTTGACCGAATATCCAGAAGCCAACATTTGACAATATCTCGCCAGAATCATGGCATTGTAGATCTGCCGGAGATTCGCGAAATTCTTACCTTCGTTGACTTCTTTTTCGATCTCGGGCAAAATGACCTCCCGGATGATCTGGGCGGAACTATCACTGATCATGTGAATGTCGTCTTTAGTTACATTGCCCAAACCATGTTTATTACTTCTCTGGTTATTTTCCAAAGCCAAGTAATCTTGTTCCAGCATGACCTTCAAATGGCTTTGCGTTACAAAGACGTTGTTTTCGTTCACATAAACGGCGGCGTCTTGCGGGACAATCCACACCTTGTTGAAGAGGTCTGTGGGGATGTCTGTGGTTCCTAATGTCTGCTGGGCCCGCGCGTAAACCCTTTGCCAGAATTTGTTCCCCACTTCCCCTTCCGGGTAAAGAAGTGAAGCGGCCAACTGTTTGAGCAGATAATCCTGGGCCAACATGTCTCGGCCCATTTCCGTTTTACTTAAGCCATCGGCAATGATCCTGTCTTTTTCGTAAGGAGACAGATTGACCCACATTTCGTCTTCTGGAATCGTTAATGTGGCCATGAAATAATTGATCATTTTTTGGGATTCAGCCTTAAGGGCCTCGCCTTGCAGGCGGTCGTCTCCGATGTCTACGATAAAATCAAATTGAAGCGGGTTTTCAGGATGGACGGTCATGCCAGTCATCATGACCGGAGAATAAGCCATGCTCGGCAAAAGCATGGTCCCCGGAGGAGGCAGGGCCGGCAGGCCTGTTCCGCCCAAAGAGGGATTCTGAGCATAGGCCGACGGTGTCACGGTATTTATCATAAACGCCGCCGCAATGACTAAAGACAGCCCTCTCTTAGTCTTAATATTCATAGGAAAAGTATATATTATTTATATAAGGGGATGCAAAGATATTTGAACGGACTGGCGGCGGCAGGAATAAAACAAAATCTCTGTAACGATGAGAGTTACAGAGGTTTGTTCAATTAAGAATGGCGGGGTTGGCTGGACCAAGTTATCTTCCGCTTACAAAAAAGCGAGGGAAGTTGCCTACGAAAAAGTTAAAGATTCTCCAAGTCATCTAGATCTTTATGTCTACCACTCACCTTTTTATTTCTTATTAGATCTTCCAAGGAGATAAAGTTTACATCAACATTGTCAATCTTTACTATGTTACGTTTCTTGAAACATTCTTCAAATTCAACACCATCAATCGAAGTCAGTATTTCAATACGCAAAGGCGGATTGCCCATTCTAATATTCTTACCTTTTTCAAGAAAGATATCCTCTTTCAGTTCAGGGATATTGAATCCAAATTTTTTCAACGCCTCCACCGTTTTTTGAGCATTATTTTTGGATATAGCGACCCAAATATCCAGATCGCCAGTTGCTCGAGGATATCCGTACAAGGCGACGGCATATCCGCCAACGACTAAATAATCAATTCTTTTTGAGTTGAGTAACTGTAAGAGTTCTTTGAAGTCTTTCGGAAGACGGATCATATCCAAATACCGTTTGCCTTAATTGTTCGAGGGCCTCGATCTTTTCAGAAAAACTTTTGGTTTTCCAATAAGACCGATTATCATTATCTCGAATAGATGTGACCTTAAAAACAGTTTTATCCATGGCATTTATTATACAACATTAATTAGCTTTAATTAATTTTTATCATAAAATTAGAAACCCTCTGTAACATTATACATTACAAAGGGTTCAAAATAAACGGGGTTGACGGGATTTGAACCCGCGGCCTCTTGCGTGACAGGCAAGCGTTCTAACCGGGCTGAACTACAACCCCAAGTTACATCAATTTAAAACAATTCGTTTAGAAAAACTTGGGGTTAGTCCTTGTTTCCTTAAAGTTATTCAGAGAAACAAGGGCAACCCCAGGAAAAATTGCACTATAGTTTATTATCGGATGATATCTTTGTAAAGAAATTTTTAAAAATGGGCGGTGCTGGACTCGAACCAACGGCCGCCTGAATGTAAGTCAGGAGCTCTACCAACTGAGCTAACCGCCCAAAGCTTGATCGCGCTGAACCGCCCGATATTTTCATCACATCCATTATTTTCAAGAAAACAAACCTCTGTCTTATAAGCTGTCAAATGATAATACAGAGGCCTGCCAATAGCAAGGCTCGTTACATCCCGGCCAGGACGTCGACTTTCCCGAGCAAGAAAACCATGACGAACAAAGCGACCGTTTCAATAACCCCTAACGCGATTAAGTAATTGGTAAACCCTTCGCCTGTTTCGGCCAACGCATCGGCACCGCAAGCCCCGATTTTCCCTTGAAACATCGCGGACAAACCGATCGCCAACCCGCCGAGGATCCCAAAACTCCACAAGTAAACCCCGTGATTAGCGGCTTCGGCGATTTTATTCATCAAAATATACCCATAAATGGTTTGAGAGAGAGGAGCTCCGATGAAAACGATCAATAAAAACGGGGCTGTTTTTTTCTGAGCATAGCATTTTTTCCACGCACCGATGGCAGCCATCCCGGCGGCCCCGATTCCCAATGATGACCCTAACGCTGAAAGCCCTAAAGCCGCCGCCACTCCTAAATCCTTAAACTGCATCAAAACTCCTTGTTCCATCTCTCTCTCCTTATGTTAAATTTAAACAGAAACGATTTCTGTTTTTTTAAAAGGTTGATATTTAAACCCTTTCCATTCCAAACCCAAATGCCCCGAGAACTCAAGGACATTCAAGCGAAGGCCGTGGACCAAAAGCCCAAAACAAGACAGCACAATATTAAACAGATGCCCGCCGATTAAAATCAGACTTGTCATTAATCCCGCCAACACCCCGTTAAATCCGATCCCCAACGCCATTTCGTTAAACGCATCGGCGACGGCCAGCCCAGCCAGCCCGACGGCAAAAAGGCGGATATACGAAACAACGTCCGTGCAGGCGCTCAATGTACCGAAGAAAAGCAAAATAAACCCGATGCCGATGTCCCCGATCCTGCCTTTTGATTTAATGATGATGTCTACGAAAACGATCCCTACCCCCGCCCCAATGGCCGTTAAACACTTCGTAATATCCATGCCCATGATCGGCTTTCCGATCACCATGGCATTCGCCAGGAAGAACCCGCCCCACACAACCACGATCCAGCCAAATTCCGCCATCGCCGAGAAGAAGTTTGACATTTTCATTAAAAGCTGCCAGCCGCGGGCAATCGTTAAGTGGACGGCCCCGATGAGAAAGCACACAAGCTGGACATTGCCGCTATCCGTTAGCCAGGCCCAGATAGGCTTCACCATTTTCCCTAATAAAAGCGTGCCAAAAAAAGTCCCTGTTAAAAGGCCCCAAATGATGGCGGATGCGCTAAGAACATACATCAAAAAAAACGGGGCTTTATCCTTCACTTTCAATTTAAATTTATTTTGGAGGAAAAGCGTCAGTCCAAAAAAGATAATCCCATACCCCGCGTCCCCGATCAAAATCCCAAAAAATATAGAGAAAAAGACTAAAAAAATCGGGCTGATATCAACTTCTTTATAGCCCGGTAAAACATTGATTAATGTGAACAGTGGTTTAATAATTTCGACCCATTTAGGATTTTTAATCAACGTCGGCACGCGATCCTCCTCGGACGGGTCCTCGATCACCATGCCCCACTGATGTTCCTTGGCCTTGGCTTCCAAATCTTTGCATAAGTTAATGGGGCAAAATCCTTTTAAAAAAACCAACCCCTGGTCTTCTTTCATCCCCACGGCGACTTCCTCCAGCCTTAACTCATCGATCTTTCGTCCCAAAATCTTTTGGAAGGCATGAAAATAACAATCGTGTTCTTTAATTTTCGTTTGGGCTTCTTCGATCTTTAACTTTTCTTCTTCTTGCCGGACATTCATGGCATCTAAGCTCATTTCAGGCAACAAAATTTTTGTAAAAGGCAGCTCGAATGGCGTTTGGCTGACAAGAACGCAGCGCAAAATCCCTTTCAGGGAACTCACAGGATAAACAATCGCGCCGGCAGGGATCTTACTCTTCTCTTTCTCAGGAAGCTCATACAGCCCGGCAAAAACACCTTTGCCTTTTAACACATCGAAATCTTTTGGCTCAAAATTTCCCCAAGCCGCATACTGGTTGATCACGGTTTGCCTGCGGGCGATGCTTTCTTGAAAATGCCCGACCTGGCTCTGAAGAAATAAAATCTCATTCACCGTCTCTGTCCAGTCTTTAACATCGATTTGTTCCGAGCCCCATGAATCCACCTTCAAAATGTCAATCCCTTGGCTTAGAACATTGACCTCTTCACGAATTTTCAATAAATCAGACCCGGCCGATTCTTCGACAGGCTCAACGTGCACAACACCAATTCCACGCAGGCCCTCCAAGGAAGCAACCATGTCCTTTTTCTGAACAATCAAATATATTTTTTTCATCGGAACAATCATCGCTATCCCATTACCATTACCAGGTTCTTTTCATCCACTTTCTTTTTCGCCGCTTTACTAATCCCGACGGCATTAGCCATTTGATCGCCTAAATAAATACGGATTTTACGGATATTTTCCAAACATTCGGGGATCTTGACCTTTTCAAACAAGTTAACGCGCTGGGTTGTGATGCGCAGTTCTTTTTCTAAAACGGCCACTTGGCGTTTAATCACGTCTATCTCCATGAGAAGCTCTACCATCAGCCGGATTTCTTCCAAGCCCTTATCGATCCAAAATGGCGTTGAATAAAAATCGTATTCCGCTTCGTTAAAATGGATCTGCTCAAACACAGGGACATTGGCCCCGGCGATGTTGGTATAAGAAACATCCACCTTCGTCGGAGTTGTCCATGCTTTTAAATCAACTTCCGGATCAGCGAAAAGGCCGGTCCACTTCGCCATATTCTCGAGCTTCTCCGTCAAGACGCTTTGCCGTTCAGCCTGCAAACGCTTGGCTTCCAGGATCTTCATTTGCATCTGCTGCTTTTTTAAGAGCAGTGTGGGCAAATAATGCTGGTATTGCTTGAGGCTGTCGCGTTGACGCTTGAGTTCGTTTTTGGTGAGTTTGATTTTGCTCATTATTCAAGTGGTAAGAGGTAAGTGCTAAGAGATATGGGGAGGGAATTTATGGCTTTTTTCCTTACCTCTTATCTCTTATCACTTACCACCGTTATTTTACTGTCATTTTTGGCCAATACTGTTTAATTAACGCGTCCTTGATCCCTGTCTCATGCGGATCGAAACAATCCGCTAAAATTTTCCAACCCAAATCGAGGGCTTCTTCAAGGGGGATATTGACGGAAAGGTCCATCAGCTCATTTTCAAATCTCTTTCCATAGTTCAAGAGTTTATGATCCCAATTGCTCATCTGAAACCCCATGGAACGCTTCTCCAGCGTCGAACGATAATCGGAATAAAGCTGGATCATCCTGTCCATGATGGAACGGTGATCGGGGCGGGTTTTATCATTCACCTGTTGCTTTAAACGGCTCAGGCTTCCAAAAGGCTCAATCCGCCCGCCTTTTAAATAAAACTGGCCTTCCGTAATATATCCCGTGTTATCCGGGATGGGATGCGTGACGTCGTCCCCGGGCATGCTGGTGACGGCAAGGATTGTAATGGACCCTGCGCCCTGAAAATAGACAGCCTTCTCGTAACGAGAGGCTAATTGACTATAAAGATCACCGGGATAACCGCGGTTAGAAGGAATCTGTTCCATGGTGATGGCAATTTCTTTGAGCGCGTCGGCAAAGTTCGTCATGTCCGTTAATAGAACCAAAACTTTTTTCCCTTCCAGCGCAAATTGTTCAGCGACGGCCAAACTCATATCGGGAACGAGCAGGCATTCTACCGTCGGATCAGATGCCGTGTGGATAAACATGATCGACCGGGACAGCGACCCGTGTTTTTCCAACGTTTCCCTAAAAGAAAGATAATCGTCGTACTTTAATCCCATGCCGCCCAAGATGATCAAATCAACTTCCGCTTGAAGGGCAATGCGCGCCAACAGTTCATTATAAGGCTCACCGGCGACGGAAAAAATCGGGAGCTTCTGTGATTCCACCAGCGAATTAAACACATCGATCATCGGGATCCCTGTGCGGATCATCTTTTTGGGGATCGTCCTTTTGGCTGGGTTAACCGACGGCCCGCCGATATTAATCATATTCTCCGTCAGATGCGGCCCGCGGTCGCGCGGTTCGCCGCTTCCGGTAAAAATCCGCCCTAATAAATTTTCCGAATAAGACACTTGCATCGGATGGCCTAAAAATTTTACCTTGTCGTCGGTTGAAACACCGCGGCTTCCCGCCAACACCTGGAGCGAAACTTTTTTTCCGTCCAAACGGATAACTTGGGCGAGCGAAAGGCCCCGCCGAGTGCGGATTTCAGCAATCTCTTTATAAGCAATCCCTTCCGCTTCCACCGTAATGACATCGCCGGCGATTTGAAGTATTTGACTATACACTTTTTGCATAAACTATTTCCTTATCGTTGTTCACTTGAGGCTGCGCTAATTTTTGATGAATTCCTTTTTCGCCGCCGGCAAATTCTTCGGACTTAAACGGCGCCGAATTCCAGTTGATAAAAAGCTGCCTTAATTCCAGAAAATACCGCCGGGCATCGTCCTTATTGTCGAAATGAAACGCTCGGTCGATGATCTGCACGATGATATCAAAAACATGCTTTTGCCGTTCGGCCGATGTGGCTTCGTCTGTTTTATCAAAAGCGTTTTGCTGCAAATACACCCCGTCAAAAAACTCGCCTTTCAGGTAATCAATAAATTCATCGATGGATGTCCCTTCTTCACCGACGACTTTCATCATTTGATTGACGCTGCTGCTTTTTCTTAAGATCGCGGTACCTTTTCTCACCTTATCCAGCTCAATAAAGCTTGTGTACTTGCTCCAGCTGTCCAACGGATCGATCGTCGGGTACTTACGGGCGTTGGAGCGGTCGCGGGACAACCCCAAAAATCCCCCGACGACTTTGAGGGTCGCTTGGGTGACAGGTTCTTCAAAGTTCCCTCCCGCCGGGCTGACGGCCCCGCCGATTGTCACCGACCCTAATTTCCCATCGCATAACTTCACTAACCCGGCGCGTTCATAAAACGCGGCGATCCTCGATTCCAAATAGGCCGGAAAAGCTTCTTCCCCCGGGATTTCTTCCAACCGTCCGGACATCTCGCGCATGGCCTGCGCCCACCGGGACGTCGAATCGGCCAACAGCAAAACATGCAATCCCATTTGACGGTAATATTCCGCCAATGTCACGGCTGTATAAACGCTGGATTCACGTGCCGCAACGGGCATGGAGCTCGTATTACAAATGATAATCGTTCTGTCGATCAATGTACGGTTCGTTTTAGGGTCGATGAGATGGGGAAATTCTTCCAAAATTTCAACGACTTCCCCGGCGCGTTCACCGCAGGCAGCCACAATGACCACGTCCACTTCGGCATGGCGGCTTAACAAATGCTGAAGAACAGTCTTCCCGGCGCCAAACGGCCCCGGCGTGCAGAATGTTCCTCCGATGGCAACAGGAAATAACGTATCGATAATCCTCAATTTGCTAATCAGCGGCTGAGTTGGTTTTAATTTTTCCGTGTAGGCTTTAATGGGGATTTTCACCGGCCAAACTTGAACCATGCTGGCTTCATGCGTACGGCCTTGGTCGTCTTTGAGCTTAGCGATTGTTTGGCGGATTGAGTAACTTCCCTTGTCAGCAATGTCCGCAACTTCCAATTCCCCGCTTAAATGAAAAGGGACCATGATATAATGGTCAAATATTTTCTCGGGAACACTGCCTAATTTCTCGCCGGCCCTCACCTTTTGCCCCTTTTTAACCGCTGGTGTAAATGCCCACTTCTGTTCTTCATTTAACGGCTTCAAATAAGCGCCGCGTTTTAAGAAAAATCCGTGCTTTTCGGCCAGCTGGGGCAGGGGATTTTGCAGCCCATCAAAAATTTGGCTTAAAAGGCCCGGGCCCAATTCAACGCTTAAGAGCTCGTTGGTAAATTGCACCTGATCGCCGACACGGATACTCGTCGTATCTTCAAAAACCTGTAAATCGGCAACCGCTCCCTTCACCCGGATGACTTCCGCCTTCAATTTCTCTTGTCCGACGACGACATAGGCCACTTCATTTTGCATGACCCTGTCTTCGAACTCAACGGCCACCATGTTGCCGTTGACCGCCGTCACTTTCCCCATTCTTTGTTGATCCACGATTATCTCCTCTATGCTGACACAAATGTATGTTCAGGTAGTTTGACTTTCTGATACTCTTGAAAGACTTCTTCTCCCCTCGATGAGGAAATCAACTGATAGCGCTCCAGGATTTTTAATTTAAGCCCGTAAATAACAACGGCTTCCAAATCAAAGAAATGCCCCGTCCCTAAATCCTCCAAATCCTGCCAGCGGGCGTGATCTAAAATTTTTTCTCCTGTCAACGGGTCCGGCGCTTTTAAAACGTTTTGAGCTAAATCGGTGAAACGCCCGGGCCCCGGCCACTCTCCGCGAATATATTGTTGAGGGTCTTTATTGGCGTTTTTCGCGCGGATATAAGCGAGTTCATTGCGCAAATCGCGATTAAAGAAAAACCACTTCTTGGAAACGGCATTCGGGGGGGGGATGTTTCCTTCGTTTCCCTGAATCATCTCTCTAACAAGGCGGTAATCATTAGCCTCTAATAGGCGTTCGGCATCTTTTAAGAAGTCTTCTAAGGAAAGTGAAGGTTTCTTTTCAAAAAAGATGGAAGGAAGGCTGGCGACAAAATAATAGTAATCTCTCCCCATAGAGATTAGACCGATTCTTTCACTAATGAAGCAACTTCCTCATTAAGATATGTACCGACATATTCGGCGAGGGCCTTGTCAGTGAAATCAAACGAAGATTTTCCCGCGTCGAAACTAACCATGAAGCCCTTGGAAATGTCCTCACTCGTTTTAATAGTCAATGAAACTTTAAGCTGTTTTTGTAATCTGGCCAAAAACCCCTGTTTTAATGTTTCCAAATCTTTGGGGCTTATCGCGATTTGGATTTTCACCTCTTCGTGGCCCTGATCTGCAAATTTCTTGACAAGAATTTCCAAAATATGACCTAAGTGTTCAGGCGTGAGCGTATCGCCAATGTCTTTAACGATCATTCGATGAAGAGTTTGTTGAATCTCTTTCTTTAAACTAAGGAGAGTATTGCGGGAGGCGTGCTTGAGGGCCGTGCGCGCCGCTTCTTCCATTTTTTTAATTGAGCTTTTCGCTTCAATCAAAATCCGATCCGATTCTTTTTTGGCCTGATTGACAATGTCCTCGGCCTTCTTCCTGGCATCCTGTTCAACCGCCTGTGCTTTTTTCTCGGCCACACCGAACCCGTCTGACTTAATTTTATCTAAAAGTTCCTGGATTTGCTGAGCCATATGATCCTCTCCCAAGGAATATTCCTTAACGATTTGTTTGTTTGATCTCTTGTAAAATATTTTTTGCGGCTTGCAAGGGATCTTTATCTTCGACAATGGGCCGGCCAATGACCAGGTAGTCACTGCCATTGTTGATGGCCTCAGCCGGTGTGGTGATCCTTTTTTGATCTCCAGCTTCCTTCCCTGAAGGACGAATCCCGGGGGTCACAACAATAAAATCGCTGCCAAATTCCTGTCGGAGGATAGACGCTTCTTGACTGGAGGCCACAACACCATCTAGCCCGCATTTTTTTGCTAAATGTGCACGTTCAAGAACAATAGAGTGTATGTTATTCTTCTTTTCTTCGCTTGTCAAGACCGTAATGCCAAGAATGAAAGGCTTTGTAACTCCAATATCTTGAGCCGTTTGAGTGGCTGAAGCCACGGCTTGTTCGAGCATTTCCTCCCCTCCCAGCGTGTGGACCGTCAGCATGAAAAGGCCGTTAGTTAATGACTTCTGTTTTTTGCCCGGGGCCAGGACATCGTGCCCTAATTGACCCAAAGAGACGGCGGCCGCTACGGCATTGGCCACGGTATGAGGAATATCGTGATATTTTAAATCCAGAAACACCTTCTTTCCGTTCGCTAAAACATGCCTAACGACGACCGGGCCACAAGCGGTGAATAATTGACTGCCTATTTTGAAAATATCGACAGCGCCTTTGAGAATATCAACGAGCTGACGCGCCTCTTCAAATGTGGGGACATCAAGGGCGACAATTAGCTTATCTTTAGGATCAGTTTTCATAAAGTCAATTGTTTAACGTCTACGAGACCCGCGTCGTTGATGGGTTAGAATTAACGTTTCACTTTGACGTTAAACGAAGCGGGCATCGTTAACATCTAACGAATAACAGGACTATTCAATGTTCCAATCAATTCTTGAATATCGTTGATTTTCTTTCTCTGCATATATTCTTTAATCCCATTGAGCACTTCTAGCGGGGCGCGCGGATTGATAAAATTCGCCGTGCCAATAGCCACCATCGTCGCCCCGGCAATGATGAACTGCAGCGCATCCTGAGCGGTCATGATCCCTCCCATGCCGATAATCGGTATCTTGACGGTTTTATATACTTGATGGACCATACGCACGGCGATCGGACGGATGGCCGGGCCGCTTAGCCCGCCGGTAAAATTGCCTAATTTAGATCGGCGCGTTTCAACGTCAATCACCATGGCTGTAAAAGTATTAATGAGACTAATTGCATCTGCTCCTGCCTCCTCCGCCGCTTTAGCGGTTAGAGTGATATCCGTTACATCCGGGGACAGTTTAGCGATCACAGGGATGTTCATGATCTTTTTGACCAAGCTGACAACCCGAAACGTCGCTTGAGGGTCCTGCGCCACTAACACTTGATGGCCTAAATTCGGGCATGACAAATTCAGTTCTAACGCGCTGATCCCGTCAACCGCATTGAATTTTTCCGCCAGTTGGCGAAACTGATCGTCCGTGTGCCCCAAGACACTAATAATCAGCGGCACACCAATCTTCTTAAATCCGGGTAATTTTTGTTGAATAAACCCATCCGCGCCGGGATTTTCGATGCCAATCGCGTTGAGCATCCCCGACGGTGTTTCTACAATCCGCACCGGCGGATTTCCCTGCTGAGCCGGCAATGTTACCGTTTTGGGAACAATGGCACCCAACTTCTTGACTTCTTCAAGATTATAATATTTCTCCGCGTGGCCGAACGTTCCGGACGCCACGGTCACCGGATTCGCGAACTTTACTGTTCCTATATTGATAGATAGATTCATCATTTTATTAGTCGCCAGTCTCCAGTCACCAGTCTCCAGTCGCCGGCTCTTCTGGTCACTGACCACTGACCACTGGCGACTGGCGACTGGCCACTATTTAAAAAATACCATTTTAACGCCGACTAAAATTAAAAAAATCCCGAAAATTTTTTTTAAATAAGGGCTGGGAACGCTCTGGACCAAATGCGCCCCTAAAAGCGCGCCGAACACAAAACCCATAGCGATAAAAATCGCCATTTGAACTTTCACATTTCCCGCATGATAATACCGCAATACCGCGAGGATAAAAACCGGAGTCATCATCACCGCTAACGCCGTCCCTTGGGCTTGATGCTGCGTCAGCCCAAAAAGTAAAACCAAGATCGGGACCATCACCACACCGCCCCCCACGCCCAAAGCCCCTCCCACGGTTCCCGCTAAAAGCCCGATGAGGATATAGAGAAAAACCACCATTGAAACCATCCTTAAAGGTGACCAGTCGCCGGTCGACAGAAAAAACCGACCACTGGCCACTGGCGACTAATGAAAAATAACTTCCTGTAAATCAAACACCGGCCCGTCGTAACAAACCGTTTTATAGCCTGACTTCGTTTTAATTGAACATCCCAAACAAGCGCCCAGGGCGCACGCCATCACTTCTTCGCAAGCCGCTTGACCGCGCAAATGATGTTCACCCGCAAAATGCTGGAC
The DNA here is from genome assembly GCA_020053475.1 of Candidatus Omnitrophota bacterium. Taxonomy (GTDB): domain Bacteria; phylum Omnitrophota; class Gorgyraeia; order Zapsychrales; family Zapsychraceae; genus JAGVNC01. The sequence goes on from JAGVNC010000079.1 coordinate 11,920, forward strand.
GGCCGCCATCATCGGATTGGGCCCACAAGTATAGAGAAACGTTGTGCCCGGATCCATTTTAACTTTTGAGAACAACTGTATCACTCGCCCCTTGGTGCCTTTACTGCCATCATCGGTCGCGACGAGGACTTTCACGCCATTATCTTTAAATTCTTTCATCGGATAAACATGGCCGCCGGTCCGTCCCCCGTATAAAAGAATAAGATCATATTTTTTCTTTTTTAAACAATCGGACAAAATCAAAAACGGAGCGATCCCGATGCCTCCGGCGATCATCACGACTTGTTTGGTTCCTTTGGGCGGCAACGCAAACGGTTGGCCTAGCGGCCCCAACACATCGATCGTGTCTCCCTTGTTCATCTTGGCCATCAGCTTTGTCCCCGGGCCAACAGGCTCATAAAAAATCTCAACATATTTTTGAGCGCGGTAAACACTAAACGGCCGACGGAAGAAAGGCTCCAACCCCTGGCTAACGCGAATGTGAATGAATTGTCCGGGAAGGATTTTCTTGACGATCGAAGGCGCATCAATTTGCATCCTGTAAAAGCGCGGACACAACTTGTCGTTGGAAGCAATCTTAAAAATATCCTGAATTGAGGCCATATTAGTGTTTCTCAGCCCTGAGCGATCCCCGAGCTAAAGCTCGGGGAGAGTCGAAGGGTTGACACGCCGGGCAGAAAAATGTGCTGCGCCCCGCCTGCACAAACCGTTGAATCACTGTCCCGCATCGGTAGCACGGTTGATCTTGCCGGCCGTACACCTGGATGCGATTGATAAAATTTCCTTTTTGGCCGTAAGAATCGCGATAATTGCGCATCGATGTTCCCCTCTCTTTAATCGCGGAACGCAAAATCTTCACCGTAAACCGGCACAGCGATTGCACTTCCTTTTCTTTTAAACGATTCGCGTGTTTACGCGGATGAATGCCGGCCGCATGAAGAATCTCCGACGCGTAAATATTGCCGATCCCAGCTAAGATGGATTGATTTAACAACAGTGTCTTAATCGGTGCTGTTCGTCGTTTGAGCTGATGACCAAACCAATCCTCTTTAAAATTATTTTCCAGCGGCTCACGGCCGATTCGCTGAAGATATGGCACATCCTCTAAACGCTCGGTAAATAGCACAACACCGAACAATCGCTGGTCATTATAATTTAAATACTGGCCGTTGGAAAGTTTGAACACGACTTTTGTTTCTTTGCACTGCTCTGTCTCTTTTAAATTTGTTCCGATCACTAATTGCCCTGTCATTTTCGGCATGACCATTAAAAACCCGGAAGGCTCGAGTACGATAATGATCGCCTTGCCCCGGCGCTGAATATCTTGAATCGTCCGGCCGACTAATGATCGGACAAACTTCTTCTGGTCGATATGGCGAACCACACGGCCATCGTAAATGTCGACCGCGTCGATTCGTAATCCCTTCACCCTCTGGGCCAAGTCGCGTTTAATTGTTTCCACTTCGGGAAGTTCCGGCATTATTTTCTCCCATTTGAGAATACACATAAGCTAAATTATTGTAAGCGTTGGCATTGGACGCGTCCAGCGATAAAGCTTTTTCAAAATAACGGATCGCTTGCTCCTGATCCCCTCCCTGGGAAGCAATGATGCCCAAATTATTGTAAGCATCGACATAATCAGGGTCAATGAACAACGATTGTTGGTATGCAATGGCCGCACGATCATCCCGTCCTTGACGCTGATAAGCCTTGCCTAACGCGAAATACGGCGTCGATTTGTTCGGCGATTTCTTGACCACATCCTGCCAAAATCCAATTTCGGTTTGCCACACGACGTTGCGATTGACCGTCAACAGGCTGTACGTCAACAAGGCAAGCCCGATTGCCGCCCGCTGCCTTTTCGGCAGCGAAATCACCGACAGAAGCGTGACGGCCAAAAACAACGAAAAGCCAACCATGGGAAGATAGAGCCAATGCTCGTAAATCACGTTACGGTGCACAAAACTCACGACGATGGCTTCGACCGATGTGGCCAGGAAAAACCAAACGATGCAAAAGCTAATCAGCCGCTGACGGTTAAATAATTTGACGGCCGTCCAAGCCAAGGCAATGAGAAGAAGGCAAGAGAAAATCGTTTGGGGATCAACGAAATTCTCAACAATCGGATACGCATAATCATGGTTCTGATGAAGAGGGATAAACAAAAGGCGAAGATATGTGGCTAAGACATTCATCTCTGTCAAAAAATACCGGCCGTCAAATGCTTGGCCCTGGACCTGGTATTTTAATCCCAACAGCGACGGGCCTAGTGTGTCGAGAAATAAAAGGGCCGGCAACACAATCAGGGCCAAGAAAAACGGAACAGCCATTTTCAGCTGCCGCCAAGAAAACGTGTTTTTCTCCCGAAGGAAAAAGAATTCCAACACAACGAGGGCGATCGGGATTGTGATCGTCATTTCCTTGGAAAGAAGAGCTAAAAGCATGGATCCAAATGCGAGAATAAACCATTTGTTAGCGTTGGACAGCCTGGCTTTAAGATAAAAAATCAGCGTGGCCAGATAAAACACCGTGGCCAAGGACGTCGCCCGTTGAGTGATAAAGGCGACACTTTCCGTCTGGATTGGATGGCTTAAAAAAATAAAAGCGGCGAGAAAAGCCACCTTTTCGGCAGGAAAAGCCGTCGGGTGGCGCTGCAGATAATGTGTTTGCCAGAGAATTAAAATAAATCGGTAGACGAAAAAGGCGGCGATTCCGTGAATCACAATATTAACGGCGTGATACCCCCACACATGAAATCCATCCAACGCATAATTCAGCGCGAACGTGAGCCCGGTCAACAAACGGGTGTTAAATGCCTGGCCTAAGGCCATCAAATCCTGCCAATGGCGGATGGCGGGATTGTTGACAATCACTAAATAATCATCGGAAATGAATTCGCCGGCCAGAACGTTGGCATACAAAAAGAACCCAAAGATTTGGAAGATTAAAAAATTAAAAACCGCTTTAGGAGGGGCTAATTTGACCATAACAGTGAAGTATCAGCATTGACGTTTCAATCTCCCGATTTACTTGACGGCAAATCTTGCTTGTGCAATATTCGGACCAATTTGTTGATTTTCTTCTCAGCGTCTTTTAGATTTTTGACTTTGATCATGCCCGGCCGTTTCCAATTACCTAAATCGATGATCGGCCGCTTATAAACCAATCCATAGGATATCTCGGAAGACGTTCCGTGACTTCCAGGAAGGGCAATAATAATGTCAGCACAACAAGCCACCATGGCATTTCGGGCATAACCAATGGTCGTGGGTAGGGCGATATCAATATAGGGGTTGGCATCCTGCTTTTCTTTCCCAGGAAGAAGCCCAATTGTCAATCCACCAGCCTCTTTGGCTCCCATGCTTGCTGACTCCATTACTCCACTTAGCCCTCCACAAACGAGCGTTGCCCCCACTTTAGCCACTATTTTGCCTACTTTTCTGGCAATTTTATCCACCTTGTCATTTTTAAAGGAGCCTCCAATAACGGAAATTGTGATTTTTTGTGTTCGCATATGTTGTGTTAATAAATCTTCCATTGATTATGATAATTTATGCCATTTAAATCACTAAATTTAATACTTTACTCACATGTTACTCCACTTTTATAAATATTTACTATTGTTATAGGGAAATTAACTCACTTCTGAGTTATACACATATTGTGCATAAATTGTTTATAAGCCACAATATATAGTGTGTCGCTATTTAACCCCGGAGGTTATAACCCCCGGGGTTGTTGAATAAACCACTTTCCCTGCTAAAATCGTTGTGACTACTTTACCTTTTAATTGACGGCCGATAAAGGGTGTATTCTGGGATTTAGAGGCAATATCGTCTTTGCGGACTTCCCACGCTTCATTGGGGTCAATGATTGTCACATCCGCATCCATTCCTTCTTTAATCCATCCCTTGCTGGCGAGCCCCAGGATCTCAGCCGACTTTTGGGACATCTTCTCAGCCATCTGGGGCCAAGTTAGAATGCGCTGCTCTACCAATTCCGTGATCGTGAGGCCAACGGATGTTTCCAATCCAATCATGCCAAAGGGGGCGTGGTCAAAATCCAGCTCTTTTTCCTCTGCCGTGTGCGGCGCGTGGTCCGTCACGATGCAATCGATCGTTCCATCTTTCAGCGCCATTTTAATAGCCTCGATATCTTCCTTGGTCCTTAACGGCGGGTTGACCTTCGCGTGCGTGTCAAAGTGCTTGACCGCATCGTCTGTTAATGTGAAATGATGCGGGCATGCCTCAGCCGTCACCTTAATCCCCTGCGACTTAGCAAAGCGGATTAATTCAACGGAACGCTTCAAACTCATGTGCGCCAAATGCACCCGCGCATCCAAATATTGCGCCATCTCAATGTCGCGGCCGACAATCACACTCTCTGAAACCCCCGGATCGCCTTTGAGCCCTAAGCGCATCGAATTGATCCCTTCGTTCATGACTCCGCCACAGCTTAACAGCGGGTCCTGGCAATGTTCGATCAACAACAGCCCGACCATTTTGGAATACTCCATCGCGCGGCGCATCAAGTGGCTGTTCACAACCGATTTCCCATCGTCGGAGAGCGCCACGCATCCCGCGCGCTTTAATTCAAACATGTCCACGAGTTCGTCATCTTTTTGGCCGCGGGTAATCGCGCCAATCGGAATCACATTGCATAACCCCACACGCCTCGCTTCTTCGATAATCGATTCGACAATCATGCAATTATCAATGACAGGCGTTGTATTGGGCATGCACAACACCGTCGTAAACCCGCCTTTGGCCGCGGCGCGCGATCCCGTCTCGATTGTTTCCTTGTCTTCGCGCCCGGGTTCACGAAAATGCACGTGCATATCGATCAATCCCGGGAACACCAATTTCCCGGCGGCATCAATCACCTCGTGCGATTTTCCGTCGAACGATCCGCCGATTTTGGCGATCTTGCCCTTATCCAACAAAATGTCCTGCGGCTTGGACGCTATCTTGTCCGCGTTAACAACGATTGCATTTTTAATGACCAATCCCATATTTTCTTCCCTCTTCCCTCTTCTTTCTTCTTTCTTCTTTCTTCCTTCTTCCTTCTCCTCTCTTTACGCGAGAACAACAGCCGGTTCCTTAGCGCCCAGCAAAAGGTACAACACGGCCATACGGATCGCCACGCCGTTGGTGACCTGGTCTAAGATGACCGAATATTCCCCGTCGGCGACCTCCGCGGAAAGCTCCACGCCGCGGTTCGTCGGCCCCGGATGCATGATCACAATGCCTTTCTTGGCTTTGGCCAACTTGGCTTTGTTCACGCCGAATTCTTTGGCGTATTCGCGAATGGACGGCAAAAATTTCTGTGTTTGACGTTCCAACTGAAGACGCAGAAGCATCAAACAATCGCTTTGCTCAATCACCTCTTCTAGGCGATAACTGCACTTTACGCCCATCGTCTCAATGTCGCGCGGCATCAGGGTCGATGGCCCGCACACGGTCACGTTGGCGCCCAGCTTCGTCAATCCAATAATATTCGACCGGGCCACGCGTGAATGTAAAATATCGCCGACAATCCCTACATTTAAACCCTCGATGCGGCCAAACCGTTCTTTGATGGTAAACATATCCAGTAACGCCTGGGTGGGGTGGCTGCGGCACCCGTCGCCGGCGTTGACAATCGAGGCCTGCAAATTTTTGGCCAACAGATGAGGAACGCCGCTGCTGGCGTGACGGACGATGATTAAATCGACGTTCATCGCTTCAATATTGCGGGCGGTATCCAAGACTGACTCCCCTTTTGTCGTCGATGTTCCACCGGCCGCGATATTGATCGTGTCGGCCGACAACCGTTTGGCGGCCAATTCGAATGATGTGCGCGTGCGCGTTGAGGGCTCGAAAAAAAGCATGACAATCGTTTTCCCGCGCAAGGCCGGGACTTTTTTGACATCGCGTGTCGACACTTCTTTAAACGACTTGGCTGTTTCCAAAATCAACTCAATTTCTTCTTGGCTTAGGCCCTCCAAATCTAACAAGTGGCGCTTTGTCCATTCCATCTTACGGCTCCCCCTGTCCCGCCTTGGCGGGGCTTTGATCAATCACGACTTGATCCGCATGCTGATCCGCTTCTTCTAACATCACGTTGATATCTTGGCCCAGCGATGTCGGGATGTTTTTCCCGACGTAATCCGCGCGGATCGGCAGTTCCCGGTGGCCGCGGTCAATCAACACCGCCAACTGGATGGTGGCCGGCCGGCCAAAATCGATCAACGCGTCCAATGCCGCACGAATCGTCCGCCCCGTAAACAGAACATCGTCGACTAACACAATCTTTTTTTCATGAAGATCAAAGGGGATGGTTGTTTCATGCACGACAGGCTGGACCGACACCTTTGTCAAATCATCGCGGTACAGCGTAATATCCAAAATCCCCAGAGGGAGCTCTTGGCCTTCAATTTGCTTGATGCATTCCCGGATCCGTTCGGCCAAGAAAGCGCCCCGGGTGCGAATCCCGATCAGGCACAAATTCTCTGTCCCTTTATTCTTTTCGAGGATTTCATGCGCGATGCGCATCAACGCCCGCCGGATACTGTCTTTATCCATGATTTTCGTGGTCATTGGTATGCCTTGGAAGGATTACGCTTACCCCACGCTGATTCATCCCTAAAATTTAATCGATGGGGATGAATCAAAACGCTTGGGGTTGGGTTGTTTCTCTGGAAACAACCCAAAAAAAATGCCCGCCCTCTGTTAAAAGGCGAGCTTATCGTTGATCCACAATATTTTTCGAACAACATTGTGATCCTTGCCGGTCTCACAGGACCGAATTAAAGGTTAACTTGTGAAGAATATAACACCCATCCCCACGATTGTCAAGAAATAAAAAACCACAGAAATAAAAAATCACTTAGGATGGGGCAACATCCCAGGTCAGCGAATATGACGCACCCGGTGTGTCAGCTGTGTATGACGCACCCGGTGTGTCAGCCTTCTGATAGCGTTTTCTTAAAAAACACTTTTTAAACTGTTAAAACTCTGAACATTAGGATATACTTTAACTAATGAAAAAAACTTTAATCATTTTATCTTGCGTAATTCTTGCGGGAACGGCGCAATCCGCGCCTCCTCCTTCATCCAGCGTTAAACTCACAACATCTTATACGTCTCCCTTAGGGCAATATAAAAATCTTTATACCACTTTCTTAAAAATCATTGAAGTTGAAGCAAGCGACCCCTTAACTCCCGGGTGTGATTTTGGAACGCTGGCAATCGATACAGACGATAAACTCAAATTTTGTAGCATCACAAATACATGGCTTAATTTAAGTGAAGGGATTTGGACAAAAAATGAGCTCCCGGAGCTCTCTTACCTCTATCCCTCTATCATCGACAGTATCACCGATCATTACTGGGTGGGCATTGGCACAGACACCCCTAAAGCCAAATTGCATATTAGCAGTGAAGGGTATCTTCCCGTTGAGCCTCCGGAGGGATCCTACACTGGGCTCAGGTTAGATATGTATAACAGCACTCAGACAACATACGCCGTTGCTGAATTACGAGCCCACAGCATCCTAAAGGGACGGACAAATGTCGTCAGCTTATGGTCGGGACAAGAAGGGGGCGGTTTCACCCCCGACTACAGAATGTCCATTACCGAAGAAGGGTCGACCACCCTCTACGATGACTTCCTTGAACTTCCAGAACCTCAATACGCCCCGACACTTCATGTCCAACGCAATCTCACAACCGTCGGCCCGTCAGCCGGGCCCTTAATGACAGGAAATCTCATTGATGGAAGCAAATTAGCGGCAATATTTTCTTTCAATAGAAAAGACGCCAAGAATCTCCCCCTGGCTTCACCAACGAACCCCATGGCCGGGGACGCCATCGGGATAGGATTCAGCGCAGATGAGCTGGCACCGGTCAGCGTCGGGGCAGCCATCATTCATGAACGCCGCGGCGGGTTTTCCGCCGGAAGACTTCATTTCGCCACAAAACCCATTGCCGCGCTCGTGCCTATTACGCTGACCAGCCCTCTGTTGATCCGCATGACGATTGATAGTTTCGGAAATCTTGGGCTTGGCACACCAGATCCTGCAGCAAAATTTCATCTTGTCGGGTCTACGCTAGCTGAGCAAGGCGTTCACGCCGGCTATAAAACAACGGAAATGCAAATCGACGCTCTCGATAATACTGCTCAATTAGCTATAAATTCACCCGACACCTCGCAATTAATATTAACAGGGACTCCCGGAGCGGACCAAGCTTTAGGAGAAATCCTCTTTAATAATTCATTAACAGGAACCACTAAAGCCAGACTGATTGGCCAGGATTTCGGCGCAGCAACCAGCTTTACTGTCAATTTCGGCGGCGCGCTTAATCTGATCTATTTTAATACGACAGGATCGACGATTAATCCCGGACAGGCCGGAGCGATTACTTTTTTTAATGAGGGGAGTAATCAATTTGAATCAGTCGTCACAACGCCCTCCACTGGAACCACTCATAGCCGAATGATACGAGGAGCAGTCAATAGTATCGGGAATATTATTGCCGCATCGACGCCGAATCCACCGGGCTTTTCTTCCGCCAAGAATGCAGGATTATCCGGGACATATACAATTACATTCTCTGGGACTTATCCGATGGCCCCCCCTAATCCCACTCCTGTTGTCACGCCTATCTTTAATGGGGCAGATACGGTCGTGGCTTCGGTCATGAACCTTTCAAACACTACCTTTCAAGTGAAAATATGGAGAGTGAACCCAGGCCCCGTAGCCCTCTTTGACAATGCTTTTACGTTTATGGTTATTGGAACAAAATAATGACAACCCCTCTATCTTTCTTTCCCGTCATCGGATAGGAAAGAAAATAAGAAGCGGGGTTAATTCAGGCGTTAACTTGCGTTCACTAACGTTCCGCAAGTTATGCCTTCATTAAGAAACCGCTTTCTCGATTTTAAGCCGTCCTATTGCCGATCCTTAATATATGATTTATACTTAATTAGGTGAAATTTGTTCTTTTGTAATGTCTTTTTATCACTGAAAAAGGTAAACTGCTCGTAAGAGTAGGACCCAGGCTTCGTCAAAATATTTAACATGTTTGACTACGCCTGGCCCGGCGAAGCCAAAGGCGTAAGCACTTTGGCGGAGACGGGGCAAAGCCATCCCGCCATTCTTTTAAAAAAGAAATGAAGGCGGGACCCCGCCTACAAATAAACATCAGATAGGCGGGGCAGGGTCCCAGGCATTTTTTGGGATAGCCTAGCTGCCAGGGTGAAAGTCGATTTAATGTGACTCCAACCTACTCTTCTTATAACGAGAGTAGGTTTTTTTATGGAACAAGAGATACAATCATCAATCAGGAAGCAAATGAGGATCAACCTATGACGAAAAAAATATTTTTAGCAGGATGGATCATTTATTGTTTGACTGCCGGCCAGGCTTATGCACAAAATTCAACGAAACTCTCTACCTATTGGCCGAGTATTGCTAACATCAGCGCCCTCAATTTGCAGCCACGCGAAGCAGCTCCCGATGCATGCCAAACAACGGATGGGATATTTTGGCTGGACACGACCGGCATGGTTCATATTTGTTACGATGGCAAAGACGCCTGGAAAACGCGTGCCTGGACGTATAACATCGATGACCCCGCTAATCCCTTGCTGTACGCGACAGATACATCCGCGAAAGTAGGCATTGGCACGACCACACCTTCCGCCAAGTTGCATGTTTATGATGATGATGATGCAACGGTATTATTTCAAGGAGTGATTAACGCGGGCGCGCCGATTGTCAGTTTTGCCGGAAAGCCAACAATGGTATTTTTGCCCTCAAAAACAGGAGCGATGGTTGTTGGATTGAATGATCTTGATTTTGTCCCGGGAGATTATTCGTTTACGTCCGGGCATAATTCTCAAGCGACGGAAGTTGGCGCGATCGCCATGGGGGCAACGAATATTGCTTCAGAACAGTTTTCAGCCGCCGTCGGCGGATCAACAAATACCGCAAGCGGCTTAGCATCTGCTGTCCTGGGTGGACAAACCAACTCTGCCACAAATTCTTATAGCGTGGTTGCGGGCGGGACCAACAACCAGGCGACAGGCTTGAATGCGGGTGTGTTGGCGGGGGCTGACAATATCGCCAGCGGAACACACTCCGTCATTACAGGTGGACATAATAATACCGTTTCTGGGACAAATTCCGCGATTATCGGTGGGGTTGATGTAACGTTAAGCGGTGATAATAGTGTAGCCTTAGGCGTCTCCTCCGGTGGGGCTGTGAACTTAACAGGTGATGACACCACCTATATTCTGACAGATATGGTCGCTGTGAATAAACAAGTAGCTGAATATCCGTTGGACGTAACCGGAGAAATTCGTTTTCGTCAAGACGATTTTGCGGTTGGTTCCTATGCAGAAACCTCCTATACGTCGTTTGGCAGAGTTGACATCAATGGGAATAAACTATCAGGAAGTACCGACGATTTTAACTCAGCCAGAACGGGCGCAGGAACATATCAAATTACATGGACGAATGTTTGTTTTAATCCAACACCGATTGTCAGTGCGACACCGCGACGTGGAACCGGGACAGCCCTGACGGCAAAGATTAATGGCGTTACCTCAACAACAGCGACGATTGTCACTTCTGTCGGTGTCAATGTTGACAGTGATTTTGATTTTATTGCCATGGGCAAACGCGTCGAGTGCCCTTAAGGAATATTGATGAAAAAAATTATCCTTCATTTACTAATATTGTTCGTATTGATTCCTTGTGGGTGGGCTCAAGAGGGTGATGCGCCTGCCTTAGAGCCCCAAGTGCGTCTTCGTACAAAAATATTACCTCCCGATAAAAGCTCAACATCGGCGATTATATTTAATTTTTCAAGCACATTTGCGGATTGCCCCACCGGCCGGGTCTATTTTGATGCCGGCGGCCTTTTTACCGTTTGTAAAGATAATGAAAAAGACTATGGGTCCCCGGACATGCGTTATGATGAAGGCACGCGGACGGTTTCTTTAGCGGATCTTTCCGCTAACGTTGGGATAGGAACAACCACGCCTGTTGTCAAGCTTCAAGTGTCTGCCCAAGACTTGGCGATTCTTTTCCAAGGAAAATACAATCCGTCTGAACAAGGTTCCATGACTTATGCCGGCTATCCTTCTTTCTTCTGGGACGCCCCGCGAGCCTCGTTAAAAGTGGGAAGTTTTTCAAGCAATACTGTCCCCGGGAGCTACAGCCTGGGAATTGGCTCCGAGACCCATGCCACCAGTGATTATGCCATTGCTGCGGGAACCGCAAATGGAGCCTCCGCACAGTCTGCCGCCGTTATGGGAGGAGAAAATAATACAGCAACAGCATTAAATGCTACTGTTCTGGGAGGGGATACGAATTCGGCCCAAGCTGATAACTCTATCATTGTCGGTGGACAAAATAATGCCGTTTTGGGAGGGGACAATGCCGGAATTCTGGCAGGGACAGGCAATCAGGCCATAGGAACAGCGACGGACAGCGTCATCCTGGGAGGACAATCCAATCAAATTCAAAATTCTTCCAACAGCTTTCTTCTGGGAAATCAAGGCATTGGGTTAAAAAATAGCGATAATAGTTTTGTGATAGGAAAATATGCGGGCGGAACGCTGAATATAGACAATATCGACAACACCGGGATGATCGCCTCCGAAAAAGTCAGTATCAATAAAACAGAAGATCTTCAAGAGGCCCTTGAAGTTAACGGGGAAATCCGCTTCCAAGAAGAAGAATTTCCCTTGGGCGGGAAGAATTTAACGCGTGTTTATTGGGGGCGTGCGACCCCCAGTGAATTAACATTAATCATTACTAACGCGACCGATGCATTTTCTGGTCAGAAAATCGCGACGGGTCATTATTTAGTTCGTAAAATTCCCTCCCCCATTCCAGACCATTGTTTACTCGAAACACCCGCTGTTATTATTACACCCGAAGGATCAGGCGCTGCCGTGACCGCGGTCACTGCAACAACAACAATTGACGGTTTTTATGTTAAGTTATACAACGCTCTCGGGGCTCCCGTCGATGACAGCTTTAATTTTCAATTAGCCGGGATTACAAGCCGTGCACTATGTGGAGTGGCTCCTGGAGCAGAAGGTTTTGGAGGTGGCGGCGGAGCTGGTGCTGGCGGTGCCGCTGGTGGCGGTGCCGGCCCTGTTGGTGGTGGTGGTGTCGGCGGCGGTGGAGGCGGCTTCGGTCTTGGAAAGTAATTTAATCTTTAAGATTGATCAGGAGGACAAACTCACCCAAAGGCTTCTTGTCCGTAAAATACTTCTGTAAAACGCTCGCCCTCTCAGTTTTCACTTCTTCAAATTTTTTAGAAATTTCTCTCACACATCCAACGATCGGGTCATTAAAAACGCCCTCAATATCCTGTAATGATTTTAAAAGCCGATGCGGCGATTCATAAAAAATCACTGTCCCTCTCTGCCCTTTTAACCCTTCTAATTTCTTGCGCCTCGCCTGGGATTTAACGGGCAAAAATCCTTCAAAAATAAATCGGTCCGGCGCAAATCCTGACAGCGTTAACGCGGCGATCAAGGCGGTTGGCCCTGGAACCACCGTCAACGCGATATTATTTTCTTTCGCCAACTGAATCATCCGATAGCCCGGATCGCTGATGCCGGGCGTTCCGGCATCCGTTACTAAGGCAATATTCTTCCCTTCTTTCAACAATTTTAAAAGGACATGCCCTTTGTGGGATTCATTGTGTTCGAAATAACTGGTTAGAGGTGTTTTGATCTCGTAGTGATCCAAGAGATTTTTTGTATGACGGGTATCTTCGGCGGCGATCAGATCAACGTTTTTGAGCGTTTCAAGCGCGCGCAGGGTAATGTCTTTAAGGTTCCCGATCGGGGTTGAAACGATGTAGAGCATATGAATAGTCGCTAGTCTCTCGCTCGTTGCTAGTCGCTTGTCTCTCGTCGCTCGTGGGATCGAGAGACGAGAGGCGAACGACGAGCGACGAGCGACGAGCAGTTATTCCACCGTAACCGACTTCGCCAGATTCCGGGGTTGGTCAACATCACATCCGCGTTTGACCGAAATGTAATAAGCCACAAGCTGCAAGGGAAGCGCCACCAGCAGCGGGGTCAACAGTTTTTCTGTTTGAGGAATATAAATAACGTGCGGCGCGTGCCGTTTGATCGTTGTATCTCCGTCGGTCGCAATGGCGATCACTTTGCCTTTCCGGGAACGGATTTCCTGGATATTGGAGATCATTTTTTCATATGTATCCGATTCCGGGGCAATGCACACAACCGCGCGGTACTCGTCGATCAAGGCAATGGGCCCGTGTTTCATTTCGCCGGCGGCATAGCCTTCCGCCGGAATATAAGAAATTTCTTTTAACTTTAACGCCCCTTCTAACGCCGAAGGATAATTGATATTCCGCCCTAAAAACAAAAAAGAACCAAAATGGGAATTCGCGCGGGCAATGTGGGCGATACTACCCTTCTCGCTAAGAATCTTGGCATAAAGGACAGGGATATGTTTTAAGCCCTTCAGAAGCTTGCGCCCAAGCTGGGGATTCAACTGTTTCCGCGCCATTCCCAATTTAAGGCTCAAGAGATATAACATATACAATTGCGCTGTGTACGCTTTCGTGGAAGCGACGCCAATTTCGGGGCCGGCATGCGTATACAAAATGGCATCCGCTTCCCGAGCCAACGAGGAGCCCACGACATTACAAATCGCCAGAATTTTGGCCCCGCGCGCTTTGGCCTCTTTCACCGCCGCCAACGTATCGGCCGTTTCCCCGGATTGGCTAATCGCGATCACCAAGTCGTTCTGATGAATAATGGGATTACGATAACGAAATTCGCTGGACACATCAACGCTGACAGGGACATTCGCCAACGATTCTATAATATATTTGCCGACCATTCCGGCATGATACGCCGTCCCGCAGGCCACAATAAGAATACGCTTGATATTCTTTAACTGCTGGTCGGTTAAATGAATCCCGCTTAGGACCACCGCCCCATGTTTAACACGGGATTGAAACATCTGCTTAAGGACTTGGGGTTGCTCATGAATTTCTTTAAGCATGAAATGGGCAAACCCTTGTTTTTGCACCGCATCGATTTGAAGATTGACCGTATCAACTTTCGGTTGGACTTTGTGCCCGTCAAACGAACTGACTTGAACACATTGGGGCGTTAACAACGCCATTTGCCCGTCTTTTAAATAAATGATTTTTTTTGTGTGTTGGAAGATCGCTGGAACATCCGAGGCAATAAACTGTTCCCCTCGCCCTAACCCGATAATCAACGGCGATCCGACTCGCGCCGCCACTAAAACCCCGGGTTGATCGGCGGCAATCACGCCTAACGCAAAAGCCCCTTTGAGTTGTTTAACGGCCTTACGGACGGCGGCTAACAAATCTTCCGGCTTCGCTGAGGAGCGGGAAGGATGGTAATACTCTCCAATCAGCTGGGCCACGACTTCTGTATCTGTTTGGGAAACAAACCGATGGCCCCTGGATTGGAGCTTCTCTCTTAATGATTCATAATTTTCAATAATGCCGTTATGAACAACAAGGATGTTTTTCCGGGTATCGACATGCGGATGGGCATTGATGCGGGTTGGGGCGCCATGAGTGGCCCAACGGGTATGCGAAATGCCTGTTGAGCTCTCACATAAAGGCTGAGAATGAATCAGGTTCTCTAGATTGGCGATTTTGCCGTTGATTTTTCTAACGTCAAACGATTTTGTGCGGGCGTCAACAATCCCAATCCCGCTGGAATCATAACCGCGATATTCCAATCGTTTGAGTCCGGCGAGAAGAAAAGGAGCAGCTTGTTTGTCTCCAACATAACCGATGATACCACACATGATTAATTCGAAGAGGCCTTCGCTTTTTCCGGGGTTGGGGAATGATGTCTTTTTTTAGCTGTAATCGAACGAACGTTAATCAGCGTAATCCGGCGTTTATACTGATTTTTTTTCTTCGTAAAATAAATCTGGCCATCGCAAGCGGCCGTTAAATGAGTGCGGCCGATCACATTGATCCCTGCCCGCCATTTATCGCCTTGCCGTGTCAACACCGTCCCGGATCTGACTGTTTGTCCACCGGAGACCTTAATCCCACGCGTTTCCTTATAATATTTGCTTGTCAGTCCACCAACACGCCCACCCATAAAATACTCCTCTTTTGAGTTCGTAGGTCGTAGCTCGGAGGATTGTCCTTTTTCCTACGAGCTAAGAGCTAATTTTTCTTTTCTAAAAGATTATCAATTTCCTGTTTCCAACCGTTAAAATCTCTGGCCCGAGCCTTGCGCCCATTGAGAAAAAACGTAGGGGTCCCACGAACGTCGACTTCCGTCGCTAATTTCATGTCCTCTTGGATAATCTTTTCCCATTCTGCATTTCGCTCAGTGTAATCTTTTTTAAATTTTTTCACATCTAACCCTAGTTTTTTGGCCTCTTCCATCAAGCGATCATCGCTAAGATCACGATTATCCATTAAAATGGCATCAGCCATCTCAAAATATTTTCCCTGTTCGCCAGCAGCCAGGACAGCTTTCGCGGCGGGAAGGGCTTGCGGATGAAACGACAAGGGAAAATTTTTAATGATAAAATTCACTTGATCAGGGTACGCTTTTAAGACCTCAAGAATAGGCGGATGAAACCGGGCGCAAAAAGGGCACTGGTAATCGTCGAAGGCAACAATCGTGACCGCCGCTTTCGGATTGCCGCGAACGGGAGATTGGCCGACAGGGATTTCATAAACCTTGCTCAAGTCTTCCTGAGGCGGCATTTGGCGTTGCGCTCCCTTAAGAATATCCTTTAAAGCCTTGAATTCTGTTTCGATGGCCGCGACTCTTTGCTCCAATTCTGCCTGTTTCTTCAGAAGAAGAGAGGCGTCACTTCCCTCAGCTCCTCCATCGACGGACAAAACCCCCTCCACCTTTTTTTGACTATTCATGATGGTCGATTGTTGTTTTAAAATCTCCCTGAGAAGAGGATCCCGCGCTTGTTTGGTGGTAATTCCTACCCCAAGCACAATCCCAACAACCACAACTAACACAATAGGAATGAATTTTCTGTCCATCAAGTGTCCTTTCTTTAAAAAACCAAGAAATTTATTGTACTTGAAAGCCCATCATATTGCAAGAAAATCTATGAGTGGCACAAATCATTAAAGAGAAATGCCGCCGTATTGGCTCACAATAAACTTAATGTCTTCCCAACGCCGGCTGCATCCAAATACACCGATGATTAACGTGCTCTTCCCTTTATCAAGGGTCCCAACAAAGCAAGATTGAGCCGCACGGGTATAGCCTGTTTTGCCGTAAATTTTACGGTTCCAATCCATGAAAAGAATTTTATTATGGCTCTTAAGGGCTATTTTCCGTCCCTGAGCGCTATAAATGGTTTTGTATTTAAATTTAATCGCTTCTTTAAAAAAACCGTGGTTGAGCGCTTGCCGAAAAATCATATACATGTCGTAAGCGCTCGTATATTGGGCCATTTTCTTCGTCGGAAGGCCGTGGGAATTAGCAAATTTCGTATGCTTGGCCCCCAATTGTTTAGCCCGTTGATTCATCAGTTTGACAAAGTTCTGTTCACTCCCGGCTACGGCCTCGGCCAATACAATACTGGCATCATTGGCGGAGCTCAACAGAATCGCGTACAGCAAATCCTTGACCTTATACTGTTCCCCTGGATTAAGATTCAATTTGCTGGGCTGAACATAAGTCGACGTAGCAGAAACTGTCACATTTTTATCCAATGGCAACCGTTCCAAGACCAAAAGCGCCGTCATGACCTTGGCTGTACTCGCCGGAAGAACGCGCTCCGTGACCCGCTTCCCGTAAAGTCGCTTGGCCCTTGTGCTGTCGGAAAAAATCGCCGAGCGGCAAGACACCTGGTATCCTTTCCCATAAGCGTCATCCCCATTGAAAACCACAAGAGATGTTCCCATCACAACCCAAGCCGTTAAGAAAAAAAAATGTTTTTTGATCAACATAAGAATTTAAAAATTTTCTGGGGATTGCAATGCTGAATAAACGACTTCAATCGATTTGGCAATTCCCGGCGTTGGGAAAAACTGTTGATTGTCGGCCTTGAACACTCGCCATCCCCCGCCGGTGGCGGGGCCAGCCCCGCCACCGGCGGGGCTGTCTCCCGCGAAAGGCAAAGCCTTCCCGGGGCCCGATGTGGATTTAATAATGGCGACGCGAAACGATTGCGTCAAATGCTCTTCGGCAACAATTAAAGAAACCAACCCCCTTTGCTTCTGGGAATCAAACATGTAATCCTTAAAAACAACCGTCCCCTGCCCCTTTTTCCCATCCAGGGCAAAATGGACAGGCTGGGATGGCATTTTGAATTTTTGCGGATCACAAGAATCTAATTGATATGTTTTCAAGAAAATATCCTCAATGGTCGGTTGAGCCAGATGACGTTTTTTCGTTAACACCAATTCATAAAATTTGTCGATCCCTTGTTGGCGCCATTTGCGTTCATACTTTGTATCGAACTGGGCGGTAATATTTTGGAACGAATGACTAAATCCCGTCCCGGGAAGCTGCTCTACCATCCATGCGTGAAACGCCTGCGAGTCGGTGACGACTTTTATTTGC
>JAGVNC010000086.1 GCA_020053475.1 Candidatus Omnitrophota bacterium
AAAAGAACGCATTCGTCGCTGGGCTATCTCAGTCCCTTCGATTACGAAAAACGCTCTTTTCCATCTTTACTAACCGTCCACTGATCTGGGGAAGGTCAGTTTACTTTCATGATTTGACATTAGTAGTTTTTAAAGATCATAAGAAATTGGAGTTAGAAAATTCGATTAAAATTGAGACAAAAATAGGGTTCATGGAAAAGGATTGTGGATTTGGCGGTATTTTAGGTGTTTATGGTTTTTTAGATAGATTTATATTTACGGGAGATATTTCCAATTGTTATTTTGAATTAACTCCAGTGTTTGAATAATTTAAAGTGTGACAGCATCGGAAGAAAATATAGAAAATTATATAAATCAGCGCCACCAGCCTTCCATCAATAAATTCATTTTGGATCAACGGTTTTTCAACTGCAGCAAGATCTTTTCCTTCATCCGCAGGGCTTTTGTGTTTTGGGGTTTTAAGCGCAGGACAGCCTCATAATCTTCCAAGGCCTTTTCTAGATTCCCTTGCGAATACCAATAATTTCCCCGGCTCAAATTGGCCGGAAACGCCCGAGGGTATTGCTCAATCACCGGGGTCCATAACGTGGCCGTATTTTTCCAAACGGCGATTTGGGCGCGGGTCACAACGCACAAACTAATTATGCCAACGACACAAAGGGCCAAGAGATAACGTTTTATTTTTTCCGGAGATTGCACGAGAAGATAACTCAACGTAAAGAAAATCCCTAGAGAAGGAATATAAGCGTAGCGGTCGCTGATAATCGATTCGGTGACACCGTTGATATGTAAAAAGAGGACCAACGTGCTCAAGAAAAATAACGTCCCAAAGCGTAGATACCGTTGATGGGGATTGATCGGAGCAAGCCGGGGAATGAAGAAGATACAGGTGAGGAGGATCATGAAGGCAATATGATAATAAATAAAGGGTTGGTGTTCGTACAGGACAATGGGATAAATGGCGCATAAAGGAGAAGGAATCAATATTTGTTTGAGGTAAAACCATATCGCAAAAATCGATAGGTTGGTCCTTTGGGCCAAGGAATAGATGTTGGCTGTTAAATAAGGATCAGGGATTTCTTGGGAATGGGAAGCCGCGAAGAGCGTTAAAATTCCAAACACAAACGCGAGTAAGAAATAAGAGGATTTAGAAATCATCGAAGCCACGGATAATCGTTTTTTTTGTAAGTAATCAATTAAGATTAAAACGATAGGTAACGTGACGGCGGTTGCGCTGGATAATAACGATAACGTGTAGGTCAGAATTGAGAGAATTCGATATGTCGGTCGTTGAGCTGGTTTCCTCTCTCCGAGAAGAAACAGAATCAACGTCAACAGATAAAAACAAGCAAACAGGACATTCGACATGGCCGAGACCCAGGCGACAGGTTCAACATTGATGGGATGGATTCCAAAAAGTAAAGCGGTCCCGAAGGCAATGCTTGTTCGTGATGAACAAAGGTAGGCGAACCAAAATACCAGATAGACATTCAGGAGATGAAAAACAAGGCTTGCCAGATGAAAGGCGAAGGGCTGGCCTCCCGAGAGGGTGTAGAGAAACGAATAGAAAATATACGTTAAGGGGGTGACTCTCGAATACTTGAGAGTTAGATGGTCTAGAAATATCTGCCGGACATTGCCCCATGATCCATCGCGAATTGAAGGATCAAGCAAAATCACGCTGGTATCATCCCAGTCAACAAATCCGTTGTGGACCACAGGCAGATACACTCCTAAAACAATGAGTGAGGCGAGGAGGCCAATGACCCAAGGGGTTTGAGAAGATTTGATAAGAGGATTCATAAGTTTTTATTATTCTGTCATAATTATTTTTTCTCTCCAATAGGAACTTCATTTATTCTCGTTGATTCTGCGATTGCAATGCCCTGAGATTTACGGTATACTTCTGCCAATGTCCTTGTTTTCCTTAAATATAGAGGAAACAAGTACTATCCCATTTCCATCTGGGATAAAGGAACAATGGGATGACTTTACAAGATATCATCGGCAACTTTGGGACATTATCGATTGTCGAAAAGCGCGACGTGACGGACTCTTACACGGAGTTCGTTATTCATCATCAAGACATTCATCAGTGGGATGAATTATTGACCCGCCTGTTAGGCCCCGCCCAAAAACTTTCTGGAAAAAAACCCACCGCCAATGATCTCCAATTGACCGAGGAATATGGAGGGATTTATGACCAGCAAACCCTTTTTAAGAAAGAGGTCGATGGTCAAACGGTGATTGCCATGTTCTGGCCGTGGGGAGATCAATTACATACGACAATCAAGATCGCTGTATTGAATTAATCCGATACACCATCGCGGACTGTTTAATTTAAATCGCTTTGTTTAAAATGGTGCGTCCGGTCGGTAGGCGGGATTTGATGATTCGCGGGGTGAAAAAGTTTGATCTGTCCCGCAAAATTCGCCAGAAGCGAGAAAATAAATAGCGCTGAAAAAGCCGAAATGACTGTCCCAAAAACAATGGACCCCCCAAACCGGACCGTGGGAGGGAAGGAAGAAAAGAAAAAGATCGCAAACCCGCTGGAAACAATCAGCATCGATGTCATGACAGGTTCCCACATCCTGGCTCTTAAGACGGCCCAAAGCGTTGAAGGGTCGCTGTGCGTTTTCGAGAGGCGCCGGTAAATATTCACCATGTGCAGCATCGCATCGATCCCCATCGAGATGGCGATGTTGGCCGCGGGAGCGGCGACGATATCAAGGGGGATTTTCAGCGTCGCGATAATCCCTAAGATGCATAACGGGATGATCCCGATACTGACGCTCATGGCCAAGGCCGTTCTCAGCGACCGGGCAGCCGCAAAAGCGATGCCCACAAAGATTAACAGAAGCCATCCTAAGCCAAAAATAAGGCTTGAGGCCACGTGTTTGGAGAGATTCCCCTGTAAGGCGTAGATCCCCCCGGTTAATGTGGGAACAAAATTATATTCCTCGATAATTTTTTTGATTTCCGCAATGATGTCCAAGCGATGCTGCTGCCGCCCCTCTTCGTTCATGCGAAACAAAAGAAGAGTTGAGGTGTAGTCTTCGCTGATAAAGCCGTTGGCGATCTCGTCGTATTTCGGCGAGCTCATCCATTTAAGGAGGGTTTTGTTAGAAAAGAGAAAACTTAACCACGACGAGCGCCGGGCCTCCTCGAGAAGCAAGGGCATCGACAGAAGGGTGCCGACCTGCGGATGGTTTTCAAGCCGCAGTTGAAGCTCCATTAATTGTTTGACGCTGGCCTTCGTTGTCAGCGGTTCAGGGGATTTTGATTTCACCACGATGACCAGAGGGTTACTGCCTCCATGCTGGTCGATATATTTTAGTCCTTTGGTAATTTCGCTTTTGGGAGAAAAAAATGAAATGAGGCTGGGGTCAAGGTTGAGGGATTTTAAATTCGGAAGAGTAAAAAGCATGATGCCAAAGATGGCCCCGACAACCAGCCATTTGCGCTGCTCAAAGAAATAAAACGTTTTCTGATAAATGTCTTTAACAAAAGTATCCGGCTTCTCCCGCGACGGGCTCACCAGCCCCAAAAAAGCGGGGTAGACCCCCAAGGCCATGACAAACGCAAGCAATGCCCCGATGGATCCGGCAGCTCCCAATTCGCGGATCGGTTTGGCTTGGACATTCAGCAGGCTGATAAAGCCTAAGAGCGTTGTCGCCATCGCCCAAAAAGAAGCAGGGAATGTAATGTTGACCGCTTCGCGGGCGGCTTCTTTGCTGTCAGCAATATGATGAAGGTGCCTCCAGTTGAACGTCAAGAAGACAATATGGGAAAGCGTGATGACAAAAATAATGGTGGAGAGGTTCGCCGTCAGGATTCCTATTTTTATATTGAAAAGGTGCGAGCATATAAACGTCAGAACGGCGGCATTCAGGCAGCTCACCACCATCCCCAAAAAGATTTTCCAGGAATGAAAAATGAGGATCACGACAAGGCCGAAAATAAAAAAGGCGAGTAATGTGAACGTGCGAAGGTCTTGATTCAGGTGGCGGCGGATTAATTCGGTAATATAAGGGAAACCGGAAATTTTTATGTTGAAGCCGTCCGTTTCAAAAACCGCTTTTAAATGTTCGAGCTTGGAGGCAAACTGCGAAAGGTCTCCGCCCCAGATGTCAGGCTTGAGGGTGACAAACATGTTGGATGAAAGCCCGTTATCGGAAATCAAAAGCCGTTGCCAGAAAGGGGAAGACAGGGCTTTGTTGACACTGCGCGGTCCGTGCATCACGCTTTTAACGCTTGCGACCTCGTCAAATTTCAACAGCATGTCGCCGAATTGTTTAATTTGGCTTTGATGGAAGGGTTGATGAATATCACCGGTAAAGCTGATGAGGACTTGACTGTCGTTGCGTTGAAAAGATTCCGAGATCCCAACATCCGCTTTATAGCCAGGATCGTCGCTCGAAAAGAAGACGTCATAGTTTACTTGAGGGACCAGGTCGACAAATTTAAAGAGAAAGGCCACCTCAATCATGGTTAAGGCAATAAACAGCCATGTTGGGGGGCTTAAGAAACGGTTTTTCATAGGTATTATTATACATTATTTGTTCTTTTCCTTTACAAAGATTTTCTTAAGATTAAGATAAAGGAAGAAAATATGCCTGCCAGGTTATATCTTGTTCCTAACTTTATTAATGAAGACGGTGTCCCAGCAATGATGCCGGGATATATTGCCCCGGTGATCAAGCATCTGCGTTATTTTATGGTGGAAGAGCCGCGCTCGGCCCGCCGGCTCCTTAAAAAAATTAATCGTGAGCTGGATCTTTCCTCGTGCGTCTTTTTTTCTCTCAATGAGCATACGAACATCCAGGAGGCAAGCGCGTTTGTTCAGCAAAACGCCGCACAGGACATCGGCTTGATTTCGGAATCAGGATGCCCGTGTGTGGCCGATCCCGGGCGAGAAATTGTTGCCTTGGCCCATCAAGAAGGGAGGGAGGTTATTCCTCTCATCGGGCCTTCCTCGATTATCTTGGCGCTCATGGCCTCGGGCCTCAATGGGCAGAATTTCGCTTTTAACGGTTATCTTTCCCGGGAAAAGGAAGAAAGGATCAAACAAATCAAAGGCTTGGAGAAGCGCGTCCTTCAAGAAGGCCAGACGCAAATCATCATGGAAGCGCCGTATCGCAATGAACGTTTATTCGCCGATATTTTGGCCGCCTGCGGCCCTCAGACGCGCGTCTGTGTGGCGGCCGGTTTAACAGGCCCGGCCCAGCTGATTAAAACGCTCACCGTGAAAGAATGGAAAAATCAACCATTGACGATTGATAAACAACCGGCATTGTTTCTCATCGGAGGTTCAAAATAAATTCATGGCCGTAATCATCCTCATCTTAGGATTTGCGTTATTGATCAAAGGCGCCCATTGGTTTGTCGAAGCCGCGAGCCATTTGGCCCGGCTTTTGAAAGTTTCCGATATCGTCATTGGGTTAACGGTTGTCGCTTTTGGAACATCAACCCCTGAGGTTTTTGTCAATATCATGGCGAGCCTCGCTGGCAGCGATGATATCGTGATCGGCAACATTTTAGGCAGCAATACCGCCAACGTTTTATTGATCCTCGGGATATCGGGCATCATTTATCCATTGAAGGTCATGAGTAATACCGTTTGGAAAGAGATCCCCTTAAGCATTTTGGCCGCGTTCATTTTTTATGTGTTGGTTAATGATCATCTGATCGATGGGCATTCTTTCCAACAACTGTCCCGGATCGATGGAATTGTGTTGTTGTCTTTTTTCGGGATTTTTTTGACTTACGTCGTCAATTTAAGCAAACAGCAAGGTGATATTCAAGATCAACATATTCTTTCCTTAAGATGGGGGAAGACTTTATTCCTTTTGGCCGGCGGATTAGCGTGTTTAGTTGTCGGAGGGAAACTTGTTGTTGAGGGTGCTGTCGATTTAGCGAGATTCCTGGGTGTCAGCGAGTCGTTGATCGGCCTGACGGTCGTGGCGGTGGGGACATCATTGCCGGAACTGGCCACATCGGTCGTCGCCGCGATGAAAAAGAACGCGGACATCGCCGTCGGCAATATCGTGGGGTCCAATATTTTTAACATATTTTTTATTTTAGGAATCAGCGCGATCATTCGTCCCGTTGCTTATAATAGCCAAAATAATATTGATGCGCTTGTGGGGTTAGGTGCAGCGGCCCTTACATTATTTGTCATGTTTGTTGGGAAGAAAAAGACGTTTGCTCGAAGCGAAGGGATCTTGTTTGTGGCGCTATATGTTGCCTACATTGTTTTTCTCATTCAACGAGGATAGCCCCGGCGTTTAATAAAAAATCTTTAATGTCATCGGGACGCCGGGTTCGACGGTCAACATTCAAAAAATATCGGAGGAAGGATTAATGAAAAATTTTTTATTGCACGCGCGGATGTACATCTTGCGGGGGCTATTGGCTGTCATCCCTCTTTTATTGTCTTTATTGGCCATCCGTTTTATTTATGTGTTTATTGATAAGAGGATCATTGAGGTGATTGATCGGTACACCGGGTACCGCATCCCCGGGTTGGGAGTCATCCTTGTCCTGATTGTTCTGTATTTCATCGGGCTCATTACAAGCAATGTGCTGGGAAGACGGATTTTTAATTTGATCGAAGATATTTCGAATAGGATCCCGTTGATCAAAACAATTTATCAGGTCGGGAAACAGGTCTCGAACACTCTCTCTTTGCCGGGAAAGCAGGTCTTTAAAAAAGCCGTTCTTGTCGAATTTTTTAGGCCGGGAGACCGCGTCATCGGCTTTGTTACCGGTACTGTTGTCGATAATAAAACGAGTGAAAGAATATTGAAGGTTTTCGTGCCTACCGTCCCCAATCCCACGTCAGGATTTCTCGTCTTTGCCAAGGAAAGTAACGTCATTGATCCCCAATGGACCGTGGAAGAGGCCATGAAGATGGTGATTTCCGGCGGGATCATCGGCCCTCCTGATATTCATTAATATTTATAAATTAACCTTGGATTCTTCGATCCCGGCAATGGGCTTGATCCCAATCATGCTAAAAAGAAGCTGCTGGCTGCTGACTCTTTCGACGGGGCGAACTTCTTTAAGCAGCCGCGGCAGGAAAGCCCCCGCCAGTATTCTGAGAATAGAAGAGATCAAAAAGAGCGTGAGGATTTTGTAGCCGAACAGAGCAGGCAGATGGCGGATCATGGCCCCGCCCAACAGCGCTCCAGATGCCAGGGCCAGCCCATTGGTCACGCTAAAGTAAGCGATACAGCGGGTGCGTTTTTCCGGCTTGACCGCGTCGATGATAAAGTTGGAACTGCATAAGTTAAATCCCGCCCATAAAAATCCGGAAAACATTTCGGCCCCAATCAGGACAATCAGATGTTGGTTGATAATCCACAATAAAGGAATGCACCCAATCAATGGCGCGACAAATTTTAAGATTTTGAGGTTCCCGATGTGGTCCGCGTGGCGTCCCCAGCGACGGATCGTCAAATAGAGCGTTAAGGGGGCCACGATATTAATCAACATGTACCAAAAATAATTGAACTTTAAATCCTGTAGCATAAAGACGGCAAAAAATGGCGCGGCTAAATTAACGCAGAAGTTCATCGCCGCCACAAAGATCGTAAATTTAGCAAAATTACTTTCTTTAATGCGGGCAAAAAATTTGAGGAGGGTGAATGTGTCTTCTTTATTGAATGTCAGTCTTGGTTCCTTGATGCGTGTCATGTAGAGAAGCGCAATCAATCGTGTCATGAAAGCCACCAAAAAGATCGCGGCAAAGCCTTTGTAAATATTATTCATTTCTAACCGATGAAGAATGTACCCCGCCACAAATGTCGATCCGACGGTAATTAAGCCTAAGTTGCGGCCGCGCCATCCAAAGTATTCCCCTCGTTTGTTCGGTGGGACTAAGTCCGATAAAAGGCTGACCCAACAAGGGTTCGTTAATGCCCCCAGGGCCGTAAAGCCGACCACCAGCGCAATGCCTAACTGGGGGGAAGGATAGGCCCCGACGGATAAAATAAATAATAGAAAGATGATCATGACCTGCAGGAAGATTGAGACAATGGTCACCATTTTGCGCGATTGAAATTTGGTTGTTAATTCGGCGCTGGTGAGCTGAATCAGCGAGGAGAAGAAGTTGTTCAAACAATTGAGGACCCCGATTTGTAGGACGGAGCCGCCCAGTAAAAGGATAAAGGGCGTGAAATAATCCTGTGTGAATCCGGTCATGATGCAGCCAAAAATCCCGGCGGCGTAGGACAGTTTTAAATTTTTGTTCTGTGCGTGAAATTGCGAAGCCATAGGGTTCATATTTTATCACGGTTTTTTTGTATTTTTAATAAGATATTTGAGTAAGGATATTGACAATGCCCCTAAGATTGATATGATTCAATCAAAATGGGATTATTGGGCCGGATTTGCGTTGATCATTTTGGCTGTTTTCTTTATCTTCAAAGAATGGTAAGATGAAATTCTCCCAAACGTTAAACCAATGACGCGGGGAAAAGGAGACGACGATGCGTGACATTCTTTTAGCTTTTATTCCGATTTTTGTCGCTGTGGATGCGATCGGGACCCTGCCGATTTATTTTTTCCTGACAAGCGGGTTAACTTCACAAGAAAAGAAACGGATCCTTGTACAGTCCATGGCTACGGCGTTGGGCCTAGCCATCGGATTTATTGCCTTGGGAAAAATTGTGTTTCGGTTTTTAGGCATCACGATGGGGGATTTCATGATCGCGGGGGGCATTATTCTTTTTTGTATTGCGATCCTCGAAGTCGTGGCTCCCGGCAAACAGCGGCGTATGCCACCCGAAGAAGTCGGGGCGATTCCTTTGGGGACGCCCTTGATCGTCGGGCCGGCGGTGTTAACGACAGCGCTCATGATGATGGATCAGTACGGCTTAAGGGCGACATTGATTTCCATCGCTGCGAACATTGCGTTGGCCGCGGTTGTCTTTTCTTGCGCAGATCAATTGATGAAAGTGTTTGGCCAGGCGGGCGCTCGGGTCCTTTCTAAAGTCATGGCGCTTCTTTTAGCGGCTATTGCCATCATGATGATCCGCAAGGGGATTATCCAAATTATGCTTCTTTAAGTCTTTGAATATACCGTTACTTCCCAATCAACAACTTATTAAAGAAATTGTGAATAGCTTCGGATTTGTAAAAATTTTGACTGAATAGAATTTGTTGGCCATTCTTATTAAAGAGTCTATAATGTCGCTATGAAGTTTACCACAGACCTTCATCTGCATTCCCACTATTCCCGTGCCACCAGTAAAACCCTTGACCTCGAGCATTTGCAATTATGGGGACAGCTCAAAGGCATCCAGATTATCGGAACAGGCGATTTCACCCATCCGCAATGGTTTAAAGAAATTCAAGAAAAGCTTGAGCCAGCCGAAGAAGGGCTTTTCAAGCTGAAACCCGCGTATGCGCGCCCCATCGAGCGTGACGTCCCTAAAGCCTGTCAAGGGACGATCCGTTTCATGCTCACTGTCGAGATTTCCAATATTTATAAGCGGTTAGATAGGGTGCGCAAAGTCCATAATGTTGTTTTTGCTCCGAGTTTCCAAGCGGCGGGGAAAATCATTGAGAGGCTGTCGAAAATCGGGAATTTAGCATCGGACGGACGTCCGATTTTAGGATTAGACTCCCGAGACTTGTTGGAAATCGTTTTAGAGTCCGACCCGATGAGTTATCTGATTCCCGCGCACATCTGGACGCCGTGGTTTTCAGCATTAGGGTCCAAAGGCGGTTTCGATCAAATGTCAGATTGTTTTGGCGATTTGACGGAACATATTTTTGCCGTGGAGACAGGATTGTCATCGGATCCGCCGATGAATTGGCGATTAAGCCAACTTGATCCCTATGTGCTAATATCGAATGGCGATGCGCATTCCCCTCAGAAGTTAGGAAGAGAGGCAACACTATTTGATACCGATTTTTCCTATCCAGCTATTTACAATGCGTTGAAAGATCCTAATGATCAAGGCCTCATTGGAACGATTGAATTTTTCCCGGAAGAAGGGAAGTATCATTATGATGGCCACCGAGCGTGCAACGTGCGCCTTCATCCCCAAGAAACCAAGGTGCACCAGGGGTTATGTCCGGCGTGCCATAAGCCGGTAGTCATCGGAGTCATGGCCCGTGTCGAGGCATTAGCTGATCACCCCCAAGGCCGTAAATCCCCGCGGTGGCGTCCGTATGTTAATTTGATTTCATTGCCCGGGGTCATTGGCGAAGCCAGAGGCGTTGGCCCTAACAGCCAGTCTGTCCAGCAAGTATTGATGGATATGTTAAGTAAACTCGGCAATGAACTGTTTATTTTGCGGGAAGCGTCGTTGGATTCCATTCGAAAGGCGGCCGGAAATCTTGTTGCCCAAGGGATCGGCCGTATGCGGGATGGGAAAGTCCACATCGCGGCCGGTTATGACGGCGAGTATGGGACCATCAAAATTTTCTCCTCTGAAGAACGTGAAGCCAATGAAGATCAATTGATGCTTTTTGGACGTTAAGATTTTATGAGTGTTCCTGTTGATGTGAATGAAGCCCAATGGCAAGCGATTAACCACGAAGGCGGGCATTTATTGATCGTCGCTGGGCCAGGAACAGGCAAAACCCACACATTAATTCATCGCATCGCTAGGATCGTTGGCCAATCCCCCGCCGGTCAAAAGATTTTGGCGATCACATTCACCAATAAAGCCGCCCAAGAGATGCAAGAGCGATTGCACCATCGATTCGCCATTTTATCTCCTCAAATTTTCGTCGGTACATTCCATAGTTTTTGTTTAAGTATTTTAAAAGAATTTAGGAATTTGACGTCCTTGCCAAATAATTTTCGTGTGGCTTCCAGCGAAGAGATTGACAAGGAGGCAAAAGACATTTGGCCCAATCTGACGAGAAAACAGCGTTCAGCATATCTTGACGAGATTTCACGTTTTAAATCAATCCAGTTTGATCAAGACCAGCCAGATTTTGCCAAAGAATACCAGGATATTCTCCATGCAAAAGGGCTTGTCGACTACGATGACTTGCTGTTACAGGCAGTTCGTCTCCTGAAAGACCACAACGATGTGGCGCAGCAACTGGGACGACGATATGGGCACGTCTTTGTCGATGAATTTCAGGACATAAATCCGATTCAATACGAGTTATTAAAAGTGTTATTGTCTCACGGGCCGATCATGACGGGGATTGGCGATCCGCACCAGGCGATTTACGGGTTCCGCGGTTCGGACGCGGGATTTTTTGACCGTTTTATTGCTGATCACGCGCCTGTCCGGACACTGTCATTGACGGCAAATTATCGATCATCAGCGAATCTGTTAACCGCCTCCAGCCAGGTGATCCGTAAGAGCCGGCAGTTTCCCGTTGCCGAACTGACCGCGCAAATTTACGTCGAGGGGCGTCTGACCGTGCACGCTTGTTCCAGTGACAAGGCGGAAGCTGAATATGTCGTGCATCAGATTGAACGAATGGTAGGAGGGACATCGATGTTTTCGCAGGATTCCGGGCGTGCCCTCACTCATGAAGAAGCAAGCGTGAGCTTCGGTGACATCGCCATCCTTTATCGACTAAACAGCCAAGCGCGGCTTCTTGAGCAGGCGTTGGAGCGCAGCGGGATTCCTTATCATCTTGTGAAAAAGGCCGCAGAGGCGGATCCACAAGAGCAAGATGTTGTGTGCCCAGCACGGGACGAAGAAAGAAGTTATGAAGCCGAAAAAGTCCAGTTAATGACGATGCATGCATCCAAAGGGCTGGAGTTTCCGGTTGTTTTTATGCTTGGATGTGAAGAGACTCTTTTACCCCTGCAGTTAGAATCATTGGTTTCCGATGAGGAAGAGGAGCGAAGGCTTTTTTACGTCGCCATGACCCGGGCCAAACACCGTTTATATCTTCTGCGCGCCAAACGCCGCGTCTTGTATGGAAAGACATTGGTCAATAATCCTTGTCCTTTTCTCAAAGATATTGAAGAAGCCTTAAAGCATTATGAACAAGAATCGACGCGAAAACCCCGCCCCAAGGACCGCCAGCAACAACTCGATTTCTTCCCACTTTAATTTTTTTTAAATTGTAGTAAAATGTTTATCTAGTTCGTAGTTCAGGGTTCGGAGTTCGTAGATAAACAAATTTTTCTCCGAACTCCGAACTATCCCCTGAAATCGCAAAGCGATTTCGGGGATTTGATCCCGGAAGGCTTCACCTTCCGCGGGACCAACTACGAACTTAAAAAGGAGCCTAACCATGTTTTCTTTGCATTTTCGGATGGGTTTATTATTGGCATTGTTGTTTGCCATTATCTATGGAATTGTCGTGTTTTTCGGAACAGCGATGGGCGTGGGGAATTTTTATTTTTATCTTATCATCTCGTTTGGCTTGATGCTGATCCAGTATTTAATCGGCCCCAAGATTGTTGAGTGGACGATGAAGATTAAGTATGTGACGCGTGACCAATATCCCCAGCTTTATGACATGGTGGAAGAGCAAGCCCGACGGGCCAATATCCCGATGCCGAGAGTGTGCGTGTCTCCTGTCCAGCTTCCCAATGCCTTTGCGTTTGGCCGGGGATTTGGCGATGGGCGTGTCTGCGCGACGGAAGGCATCCTGCGGCTATTAAGCCACGATGAGTTAAAAGCGGTCATGGGCCACGAATTGACACATCTCAAGAACCGCGATGTGGTCACGATTACATTATTGTCGGTCATCCCGATGATTTTATATCGATTGGCGTGGCATTTCATGTGGTACGGCGGAGGACGCCGCAATGATCACGGGTCCAATGCCGCCATTTTGGGAATGGCTGCTTTTTTGTTTTATTTTATTACCAATCTATTAGTGTTGTATGCTTCCCGCATCCGTGAATATTTCGCCGACAAAGGGTCGGTAGAGCTAGGCAATCAACCGGAGGCGTTGGCCTCAGCTCTTTATAAATTGGTCTATGGGTCCGCTCGTTTAGGCAAAGAGGCGTTAAAGGATGCCGAAGGGTTGAAGGCGTTTTTTATCAATGATCCCTCCATGGCGATGAACGAAATTCGTGAATTAAGCCAATTGGATATTGATCGTAGCGGGACCATCGATCCCGATGAGCTGGCATTGTTACGTTCTCAAACTCTTCAGTTGAGTTTTAGCGATCACTTGATGGAAGGGTTAAGCACTCATCCGAATATGCTTAAACGCATTAAACACTTATCATCGTTGAAATAAATTTTTTGACGTTTTGAATCCCGCTGTTATTGGTTGATCTGATATATGGTAAACATCCGAGTCTTCTGGATGGCATGATAATTTTGCTCAATAATCCCATAGACCTCATTAAATTTTTGCCTATTCGCCTCATTCGCCAAGGCAAAATCCTTCCAATGTTGAGGAATGAGACTCTGCATGACAACAATGCGCGGTTTTTGTGTTTTTAAATCTTGAACAAATTCATTCTGCCAGCGATCATTGAACCACGCATAGTTAGCCATGGGAAAACGTCCGACAAACGGTCGACCAACAATAAAATTATACATCCCATGTTCCGGGAAAAACAAGACAGGCTCTTTGGGATGAGTTAAAGCCTGAATGACACGAGTGAGCGTTTCATATTCCTCTGCATCGTTTTGCGGAACAATCATCCCAGCCATCCGCGGCAAATTAAGGCGTCTTTTAAGCACATTGGGATTAGGTTCTAACGAAACCGGATGATGGCCGCCCAACACGACATTGACAGCAACTTTAAAGGCATCGAACCTTTTATTAAAACGGTTGATCGCGTACCCCCACGAAGTCAGCAATAAGACAATCAAAAGACCAGCCATCCCGTACATGGCCAGACAATCCCCTAATTGATCTCGACGCAAGCGCCAAGATTTAAGTTGTCCCCAAATCTGCTCCTTCTTTTGGCTAAGGACAAAGAAAATCCTTTCATAAAGATAAAATAACAATAATTTTTCCGGCATCAAGGCCATTTCAAACTGAGCGTTTTCTATTTTGCGCCAGGCCGCACAATAAAGCAGGAGTCCATACGTCGCTGTACAAATCAAAGATGCGTAAAAATAGGTCAGCTGTTTTTGACGATATAAATAAAAAGTGTGGCCCAGGAAAATCAAATACAAATAAATTGGTGTCGCGTGTTTGAAATTTTTACTGGTTGGGATAATTGATAAAAACCAATCTGCTAGCGTAAGGGGATATTTACTATTTTGCGATGTATCAAATATTTTCGTTATGTTGGCGCATACCGATACTGTAGTCTCAATATACGCGTTTAGAGAATTTGTCCATAGGAGATAGCTGCCGTAAAGACAAAAGAAGACAATTAATCCTGTTAAATAATGACCTGCGCAGCGCAGAAAATCTCTTCGCGAGAAAATGTTAAGGGCCTTTGCGATGAGTAGGCCCATCAGGAGCCCGATGATTGAAGCGATGCCAACATCAACACTGGTAAAAAAAGCGGCAAACGAGCTAAAAGCACTAACATAAATTAACCATATTTTATGGCGTTTAAAATAAAGGATAAGGCTGGCCAGAGCCAAAAGGCCTAAGGCATAACGCATCCCGCCCCAGTTAAAATAATAGACATAAGGGAAGGTTCGTGCGACAACCACAGGCACCATTAA
This sequence comes from Candidatus Omnitrophota bacterium, assembly GCA_020053475.1. GTDB lineage: Bacteria > Omnitrophota > Gorgyraeia > Zapsychrales > Zapsychraceae > JAGVNC01. The sequence goes on from JAGVNC010000086.1 coordinate 14,583, forward strand.
ATAATAAAAAAGGCGAGTTTGATAAAGATGGCGTCCTATCAAAATCAAAATGAGATAGGCAATGACCGTGCCGGCATAGAAGAAATAATAAAGCACTGGGATGGATTCGCCCCATAACTTCATTAAGAAAGCCGGCACATATGCCTCGAAAGGGCCACGTAAATAAAAGAAATCACGGTACGGGACCATGCCATCCAAAATCGCCTGGATAGACGGCAAGTAGATACCCAACTCCCAATGCATGATTTCTTTATAAAGAATAAACGGTTGGTATGTAATGAGGATCGTAAAAAAACAAAAGAAAATAGCATCACGTAAGGACGGCGGCTGCTTTAAAAAAAAATTGTTTATTCCTCTCATATTGGTGAAGGATTTTTATCAATCCCGGGATAATGCATGAAGCTTGCTTAAGTCGCGGTATTCCATTTTTTTATTCATTAGATTAATGACTATTGATCATTTTAATCTATTCTATTCGCCAAATAAATACTAATGATTTATTTCTTTACGTCGGGAGTCTAACCCTTACAGGCCGAAAACTCTTGTATTTGTCTTGCTTTGGTGTGTCAAAATAATTTGACAAATCATCAAGCATGTGTTATCTTTCCATTCAGCGATCCCCATTCTTCATTCCATCTCATCCCCACAGCAGTTCGCTTCGTTTTAAATGTTTTTCTGAATCGCTATCAAAGCAATGCCTTGTTTTTGATGGGAAAGGAGGAGAAAAACCATGAAAAAAGCACTGCTGACTTTATTGGTGGGGATGATGATGTCTTCAGCGACGTTAGGATTATCGTTTGCCGAAGATGTTCTCGTTACCAAATCTGGTAAAAAATACCACCATATTGACGCGACATACTTAAAAGGTAAGGATGTCGAGCGCATTACCAAAGAAGAAGCAGAAGCCCGCGGGTTAGAACCGAGCAAGAATTATCTCAAGCGTTCTCAAGCCCAGGCTTCGGAATCTTCTACTCAAGAACAAGCCAAGAAGTAAGGCTGATTCACGATACAAGGGCTTGTTTCTTTTGAGGCAAGCCCTTTTATCTTATTTCCCCCGATTTCCCCACGTCATTTTTAAATAGTTAATTTTCAACTATTCGTTCCCGGCGATTTTTGCTAATATACTTTTGTTCTGATAAAACATTTATGAAAGGATGGGGGTATGAAAAATTTTCTAGGGATGTTGATTTTTATCTTATTGTGCGGCCTTTCCTTCAATGGTTATGCCCAAGACGAATATGCAACTTCCGTGACGATTAAACCAAAACATTTCTTTACCAGTGATGTCCAAAATCAATCCGGCGATATTCAAATGGCGGAAACAAAATTTAAAATTAAGCATGTGGCTAAAATCGCCGGGAAGTTGCCTTTGGAGCTATCGCTTAACCTCACCCATACGGATATTGATGAATCAACCGGTGTTGATCTGCCTTCTGCACTCGTGGAGAAAAAGATTGGGATCGGGACGAAATTCCCTGTTCCTTTTGTCGATTCGGATCGATATTTTATGGGAGTCGATGTGTTCCCTTCGATCAATACGGATGACTATGACGGAAGCAGCAGTGCTTTTCGCATCCCTTTTCGTACTTATCTGATTTATAAAGAAAGCGACGATTTTCTGGTAGTTGCCGGAGCCTGGATCAGGCCGGGTTATAAAGATGAGGTTTTGCCTCTTCTGGGATTTAATTATAAGGCCAACGATAGGCTCAGTTTCAACATTGCTTCGGATGACCCGAATATTACTTACAAGTTGAATGAGAAAACCTCAGCTCTGTTAGAGTTTGACTACAAGAACGAAGAATACGAAGCGACGGAAGCCGCAAATGAGGGCAAAGTCATCCGGAACAAATATTACACAATGGGCGTTGGGTTGAAGCATCAATTTTGTGAGAATTTCTCTGCTTCAGCCAGTGTCGGTGGAGCGTTCAACCGTAAAATTGAATTTGTCGACGATTCAGGAAAGATCGTCCCGGAAAACGGGGTTTACGCTAGCCTGAGCATGAACGCCCGTTTCTAACATCCCGCCTCATTACTTCTTCTTTCAATGGGCCTAATAATTAAGGCTTGTCGAATTTTTTTGTGGGAGTTAAAATAGTTTCATGGTAAACAACATCTCCCCCGAGCGTTGGAGTCTTTTGTGGAGCAATATCCCCGGTTTCATTCTCGAAGCGGATTTAGAAGGAACAATCGTCGTCATTAGCCGGGTTCTGCCCAATTTAGAGATCGATAAAGTTGTCGGAACAAGTATCTTCGATTATGTCCCGCCTGATCAGCTGCCTATTTTAAGAAAAGCGATGGAAGAGGCCCTGCGAACACACAAAACGCAGGCCTATGAAATTTCAACCTTGATTGAAGGACGCGTGAATTGGTTTTCCAGCCGTGTGGTTCCTATTGAAAAAGACAAAAAAGTTGAAAGTTTTCTGATTATTGCCAATGAGATCACCGATCAAAAGATTGCCCAGCAAGAACATTTGGCCCAGTTCCAGAGGATTCAAAAGCGGTTGGATGCTATCGTTAGATTAGCGACCAACGAAGCGGTCATTCATGGCAACTTTGAGGAAGCCGCTAAGGTGATTACCCGGACAGCGGCCCACGTCTTTAATGTGGAACGCGTCAGTATTTGGCTCTTGAGCCCCGATCAGGACAAACTGACGTGTTTAACCCTTCATGAAAAATCGCAAGACAAAAATTCTCAAGGGCTCATCCTTTATGCCAAAGATTATCCGAATTATTTTAAAGCATTGTCGACGGGAAGGGCCGTTGACGCGCATGAAGCCATGACTGATCCGCGCACTTTAGAATTCGCGGTTGGGTACCTTAGGCCGTTGGGAATTACTTCAATGTTGGATGCCGCCATCCGCGTTTCCGGGAAGATTGTCGGTGTTGTTTGCCACGAACATGTCGGCAGCCCGCGCCGATGGCAGGCCGATGAAATGGCTTTTGCCGGGGAAATTGCCGATCAGGTTGCCCATGTCATTTTAAACAGCGAACGTAAAAAGGCGTTGGAAGATTTAGAGCGCGCGCATATTTATTTGGAAAATCGGGTGAAGGAGCGGACGTCGGAATTAGTCCGCGAAAATACAGAACGCAAAAAAGCTGAAGAAGCGTTACAATCCTCCCAAGAGGAGCTGTTAAAACAAAAAATGGCCTTAGAACAAAAGAACATGGCGTTGAAAGAAGTGTTGGAGCAAATCGAGATAGAAAAAAAGCAAATCAAAGATGACATTCGGGCCAATGTGGAGGAATTACTTTTGCCCGCGTTAAAAAGGTTGAAGCGAAAGGGCAGTCCTTTTGATAAGAAGCATCTTGATCTTTTGGAACAAAATATGCATCACCTTGTTTCGGCTTTTGGAGGAAAAATTTCGGAAAAACAATGGAAATTAACACCCCGAGAAATAGAAATTTGCAACATGATCAAAAATGGGCTGACGAGTAAGGAAATCTCCGATCTTCTCAATATTTCGACACGCACAATTGAGATCCACCGCAATAACATCCGCAGGAAGTTAAATATCACCCACAAGGGCATTAATTTGGCTTCATTTCTCCAGTCGATTTAATATAAGCTATTTAATTCCAATAATTTCTGGCGGATTAATATACATATATGTGCTATGTATTACATATGTAATCATGTGATATTGCAATATTTACTGGAAACGCTAAACTTATTTTGATAACCAGTTGCACTAGGAGGAATGACATGGAAAATAAAATCCTCATCATTGACCCCAGCGAACATTTTGTCGAATTAGTCAACCGCCGTTTAAGCGCTTATGGTTACACAAACTATTCTTCTCAGCGGACCGCCCAAGAAGGGTTGCGTCAAGTGATGCTAGAAAAGTCTGATTTAGTGATTGTGGCCACGAAGCTTGCCGATGCCGATGGATTTGATACCTGTAAACACATTAAAGACTGGGCCGGAGACACCATCAAAGTCATTCTTTTGGCGAGCATGGCTGAACCGAATAATTCAGCAAGAGCCCAAATCGCCGGTGCGGATGAATATGTCGCCAAGACATTAGACTGTCTTCCTCTCATCACGGCCATTAAAAAATTGCTGTCCCCGATGGCCGTTTCTCAATAATCCTTCCCCGATTTCCAGCCATTTTAAGGTAAAAGAAGATTGCTTTTTTAAAAAGGATCAGTTATTATCATGATATTCTTGTCTCATCAAATCTAAAAAGCATTCTAAAGCCCTTATGTTGAACGGAAAGAAAATCATTGTTGCCCTTCCAGCTTATAACGCCCCAAAAACGTTGGAATGACCAAGAAAGGGCCTTAACTTCAAAACGCCCGATGAAGTTTTTACTGATATTCTAATGGACTTATCCATCATCATCCCGGCGTTTAATGAAGGAAAGAAAATCGCGCATGATATCAAGGCGGCGGAAGAATTTTTTTTGAGCGAACAATTATCGGGAGAGATTATTATCGTTGATGATGGGAGCCGGGATCAGACCGTTGATGCCCTCAGAGAGGTGGAGGTTCATCCCTCGGTCAGTAAAGTCATTGTGAGCTATTCCCCTAACCGCGGGAAGGGCTATGCGGTTCGGTCGGGAATGGTCCAATCGCGCGGCCAATATGTGATGTTTGCCGATTGCGGGCACTGCGTCCCTTATGCCGATGCGTTAAAAGGCATCGAGCTTATTCGTCAAGGCAACTGTGACATCGCCCATGGTTCCCGTCGAACCAAAGGCCGCCATATTGAGCGCCGCCAACGCTGGCACAGGATCATTTTATCGAACATGTTCCGATTTGCTGTCATGCTGGGGATGGGCCTTCCTCGTGGTCTGACCGACACCCAGTGCGGCTTTAAAGTCTATCGTGGAACGGTGGCCCGCGAATTGTTTGCGATGAGCACGACCAATGGCTTTCTGTTTGACATTGAAATTATTCTGCGTGCCGGAAAGAAAGGATATAAAATAGAGGAGTTCCCCGTCAAGTGGACTAGCGATCACGATAGCAGGGTGTTCCCTTTTCAAATGGCGAGACGGCTTTTCCCGGAATTAATCGCAATAAAAAGGGAATTGCTAAGAAAATAGGATATAATCAATTTAACAAAAATGGGAAAAATACTGAGAACAGGCTTATGTTGGTTGTTGTTTGGGTTGATCGGCTGGGCAATCTGGACGTGGGGCATCCAAACATTTAGGGAAAATGCCCTTTTAAAGAAGGTCATTCAGCGATTGGAGGCTGATTCACGTGTGGCCGAAGTGTTAGTCACCGGCGTTCAGTATGATGAAGCCGCTCAAAAAACGTATACGACCATTAAATTCCTCGAATACGATGCCCAGGGCCATCCTTTGTCGCCGCTGTATTTCACATTTTCGGGAAATATTATCCAGTTTCAGTCTTTAGTCATTCGTTTTGATGATGTGCATGTCCGACGAGGAGATAGCCTCAAGGGCAAGAGTGCGTATCTTTTCTGGAAAGTATTTATGCTCGATGGCGGCAACACCCAGGAATTTGAAATCACCAAGGTCAATGAGATCCCGCAAGGGTATAAAGTGCCCCAAGAAACGTCCGCGTTTGAAAGAGAAATTTGGGGACGCTTTTGGGATTACGCATTACATAGCGATCAAGCCCCTGAGAAACATATTAAGAATGCCCAGATTGAAGCCCCGGGGACGATGTTCATTCCGGGTGTCCTTTATACCATTAACATTGAACATGATGGCGGATTAAGGATCGATTCCACTCCGTTATCACCAATTTTAAAAGGGGAAGAAATCTTATAGTCTTAAGGGAAGGGGCATGGAATGCCGAATGAAAGAATTCTGATCGTCGAAGACGATAAACACATTTCCAAACTCATTAAGTATAATTTGGAAAAAGCTGATTTTCGATGCAGCGTGGTCATCACCGGCGAAGAAGCTTTACAATTCCTAGCGAATGAGCCGGTAGATTTTGTTGTGCTGGATATTATGCTGCCCAAAATGGATGGATTAGAAGTCTGTAAACGAATGCGCCAAGATCCCCATCTCTTGAGCGTGCCGATTATTTTTCTGACAGCTAAGGGAGAAGAAGTTGACAGGATTGTCGGATTTGAGTTAGGCGCCGATGATTATATTGTTAAACCCTTTAGCCCCCGCGAATTAGTTTTAAGGATCAAGACCATTTTAAAGAGGGGGAAACCTGCCAAAGAGTCCACAAAAGATATTCTCTCTTGCCACAATATTCAGGTACACATTCCTAAACATCGTGTGACCATTGATGAGAAAGCCATTGATTTAACCCACATGGAGTTCAATCTGTTAGCCACCCTCATCGGGCGTCAGGGACGCGTTCAAACCAGGGAACAGTTATTAAGTGACGTTTGGGACATGGAATCGGACGTCACGACACGTACTATCGACACGCACGTTAAACGGTTAAGGCAGAAATTAGGCAAAGCCGGGAAGTTTATTGAAACGGTGCGCGGCTTAGGATATCGGATGAATGAAGAGGAGTAACTTTGCGTTTGAAAATTCCCCACAAGTTAGCTGTTTTTATTTTTCTTAGTTTAATCTTTTTTCTCGCCCTCATTTATTTTACTCAGCCACCGCTACGCCAGTTACCTGCCGAAGAGATAAAGAGGATTTTTTTCTTGGCGGTCATTCTCGGTTTTTTGTTGGCCACGATTTCAGGTTACCTGATTTTTGCTTGGGTTAAAAGGCCGGTCCAGAAAATATCCCGCGCACTTGATCAATTATGGCCCGGATCTTCTTCAAGAATTTCTGTCAAAGCAGACGATATCGAAGATTTAGCCCGGGCGATGGATGTCATGAGCCAAAAGATCAACGAAGACGTCAATGACATCATGACCCATAAATCGCATTTGGAGGCCGTTTTCTTAAGTATGTTTGAAGGCGTCATGGTCTTGGACTCCCAAGGAGCGATTATGCTGATGAACCAACCGCTCAAGGACCTTCTCCATGTCACCCATGATCCTACCGGCCACAGGCCCCTTGAGATTGTCCGCAATATCGATATCCAGGATATTATCGAGACCTCTTTAAGAACTCCGTCTTCGTTAATATCCAAAGAAATTGTGTTGTTTTTTGCTCAAGATGAAAAGATTTTACGCGTTCACGCGTCTTCGATTCAGTATGAGGGCAAGGCGGAAGGCGTTGTGTTGGTTTTTCATGATATTTCTGATCTACGACGGCTGGAAAACATTCGTAAGGATTTCGTGGCCAATGTATCGCATGAGTTAAGAACGCCGGTAGCAACAATCCGCGGATATGCGGAAACATTGTTAGATGGGGCGCTGGATGATAAGGAAAATGCCAAAGAATTTTTAAGGATCATTCACGCGGATTCTGAACGGCTATCGCTTTTAATTAATGATCTATTGGATCTTTCCCGATTGGAATCAGGAAAAATCATTATGGACTTTAAGCCTTCTCATCTACGGAGTCTTGTCGACCAAGTCTTGATTCGGTTAAATGTGTTGGCCCAAGAGAAACGAATAACGATCAGCAATCAAATTCCTGAGAATAGCCCTTCGGTCCTGGCGGATCAAGCTTCCATTTCCCAAGTATTCTTCAATTTGATCGAAAATGCGATTAAATACAACAACCCTGAAGGCAAAATTGTGATCCTAGCCCAGGACAAAGAAAATCATGTCGAAATCCGCATAGAAGACACAGGGATCGGCATCCCTCCCGATGAAATTCCCCGCGTGTTTGAACGATTTTACCGTGTTGATAAGGCTCATTCCCGACAATTAGGAGGGACCGGCCTTGGCCTTTCCATCGTGAAACATATCATCAAGCTGCATGAGGGAGAAATTTTCGCCCAAAGTCGTCTGGGCGAAGGTTCTACCTTTGTGTTGACCCTTCCCAAAGCTTAATTCCCCTTTTTTTAGTTTACAAAATCTTCACACATCCTTCAATTGGTGTTCACTTGCCTACTCTATGCTTGTCTTATAAGAAAGGAGGTTAAGGAAATGTTTAACCGATTGACAACACAGGCACCGGATCATTATTTAGATTTGGTTGCTGGGCATCTTCGTTCACAAATCGTCGCGATGCACAATATTCTTGAGACGATCGAGCGAACAGATCAATATGAAGATGAATATATTATTCATGCGATGAAAAACGTGGAAACGGAAACACGTCGATTAAGAAAGTTTATCGAAGGAGCGTAATCAGTCTCGCATTTTATTATAGATTAATTTTATTCTTTATTATACGGAGGAGAGAATGAGGGCAAAAATTTTTTACACAATGGTGGTATTAATGGCCCTGGGGAACGCCCAGTTTGCGTTTGCCGGAGCAACGCAAGTCGACGCTCTTGTTGAGAAGCTGGTGGAAAAAGGCATCTTAACGAAGTCAGAAGGGATTGAACTGAAGGCAGAAATTGCCGCAGATGAAAAGATCGTCAGGGACGAATCGTTAAAATCCAGCCTCCCCGACTGGGTTCAGAAATTGAAATTAAAAGGGGATCTGCGTCTGCGTTATCAGCAAGAGAAGAAGGAAACAGATGTTAAGGAACGCAATCGTGCCCGTTTTCGTTACCGCTTAGGGCTTGAAACGGACATCAATGATCAAGTCAACGTTGGGGCTGGGTTGGCCAGTGGGGCGAATGCTGATCCTCGTTCCACCAATCAAACTTTTCAAGATTCCTTCTCGCATAAACCAGTTAATCTGGATTATGCTTATGCCCAATATCAGCCTGCGAAATGGGTGAAAATAGCAGGAGGGAAATTCCTTCGTCCGGATTATCTGTGGAATGCTACCGATCTTTTGTGGGATTCCGATGTTAATCCCGAGGGCGGGGCCATTCATTTTGAGCATCTTTTGTTCCCCCCAACGACAGGATACTTTAACACGGGATTTTTAGTCCAAGATGAAATCACAACGGCATCTAACTCCAAAACAGATCCATACATCCATTACGCGCAAGGTGGATTGAAATGGAAAAGAGGAAATTTTGATGCTAATTTAGCTGGGACGTACTACGAATTTGCCGGCATCAAGAGCTCTTGCCCTGAGTGGGGGAAGGCAACCAATACGGGAATTACCTCGGTCAGCTCAACGGGTGCTTGTACAGGGGCTCTCACGTATGATTATGATTCTCTAGGCGCCTCAGCTCAGTTTGGCATGATGAATCCTTTCGGGGAATTTCCGCTTGAGAAAATTTCTCTCATCGGTGATTATATTCAAAATATTAGCGAGAGTGTCCCTAGCAATCAGGATACAGGTTGGTCTTTAGGGATTCAGTTTGGCGATGCCAAACTCGCTGTTCCTGGAAATTGGCAAAGTAAATACATCTATGCGAGCCTCCAAAAAGATGCGTTCGTCGATTTCTTACCGGATTCTGACCGCTTAGGCGGAGGGACCAATACCAAGAGCCACGAAATTATCCTTGAATATATGTGGAAAAAGAACGTCCTATTCGGGATTGATTACTATCTTTCAGATAATTTAAGCGGTTCTAGCAATATTGAACGCCTTTTGCAGGCGGATGTTGTTTTGAAGTTCTAAAAATGGGGCAATTTGTTTCATCAAAGATTCACGCGATTGTCACATTTTTGTCACAAAGTTGTTCTAATCTAATTAAACTAAATAAGGAGATGATACGCTAAAAATCAATTGAAAGTTGGTGAATAACTTCGAGTAAAATGAATTGCTCGGAGTAGATAGGTTATAGGTTGAATTAAATG
>JAGVNC010000078.1 GCA_020053475.1 Candidatus Omnitrophota bacterium
AAAAATCTTTACAAAAATATCTTTAGCCAAATAATCAAGGATCGGCTCCCCCAAGACGGGTAAGCCTAATTGCTGCTTTAACTCAGAAGCTTGATTTAACTTTGCCGCGGCCTCCTTATTTTTATTCAAGGCTTGCAATGTTAATCCCCACTGGTAGAGGGCATGGGCCTGCTGAGGATTCGCCCTGGTACTAGCCTCAAAGTAGTTTAAGGCCTTTCCCCAATGATTCAATTTATAGGATGCTAACCCGGCAAAATAGGTGAAATCGGAAGTCAGCCCCACATTCGACAAAAGAGCCGATTCAGCATAATTTAGCATCGCTGCATAATTCTGCAGCTGATAACTACTAAGAATAAGCGCCAAATAACTTCGTTGATAGCCGATTTTTAAACGAGCCTTTAATTCCTCAGCGCCTTTCGGAAGCTCCCACAAAAGACTACGATAAACCACTTTGGAGGAAAGAATATATTCTAAATTCTTATCAGGATTTGTTTTGATCGCTTTTTCGAAATAAGGGATCGACTGAGAAAAATTCCCGCTCCGAAAATAGATCGTCCCGATATTAAACGCAAACCAAAAATACTCTGGCTGCTGCTTTAAGGCTTGTTCGTAATCCCACAAAGCATTTAAGGAATCGCCTAAATAATAAGAACAAAATCCCAGCATGCTCCAAGCATCGGCTTGATCGGGGAAGTAATCGACGATGCGCTTATAAAAATTGATGTACGGCATCAATTCGCGGGCCGTTGGATTTTTCTCCTGCTGCTCAACAAGGATGAGAGTATTGAATTTCGCCGGGAATATCCTTTCGACAAGCCTGACCTTAATCCCAAAATAAATGCGATCATAATCAATGGTGGCATTAACGATCAAAAAGACGAGGGCATAAAAAACCATGGCTCGTTGACAAACGATCTTCAGCCATTCAACAAATCTTGAAAAAGATAAACTATGCCCCATTAGATGCCTTTTTAGAGGAAATCCCGTTAAGCCCCAAGATGCATAAATACACAAAAACACCTGCGAATAAAATCATGAGGGCAAAATTCATCCAATAACGCCACGGAGGGCCAAACCGGAACTCGATGGTATTTTCACCGGCAGGAAGCCAAACCCCCTTAAACGCCACATTCGCTCGCACGATACGCCCCTGCGCCTTGTTAATCCTCACCCGCCACCCCGGGTAGTAACTATCCGTGTAAACAAGAAATTTGTCCTGATGAAACCCTGTTTTAACCGTTAGTGAATTCATCGAATAATCAATAACTTGGAACTCTTCGGAGTTCTCTAGAATGGGCTGGAATTGAGGGAGAGATTGCCGATCGGTAGAAAAGATTTCTTGCCAATCCTCAGCAGCAATAAAAACACGATTTTCTTTTTTTCTCAACGCCTCTGAAAATTGGGGAAAATCCAACGCATGATCATCAATTTTTTGCGCCTGATCATAAACAATCAGTTTACAATCGATATAATTTTCGAGGATATTCTGGTCGATATTCTGATAAAGCCTAAAATAATACGAAGTCCCCTGATAAATACTTGGAGGGTTTCTTACCTCTGTCAATCCGGGGCGCGGGACTAGGGTTAAAGCCCCGTCCTCATTTCTTTGCCCACAATGCCCATTTTCTGAATATCTAATGAATCGAAAAGATTGATAAGGCGCATCGTAACGATATTGTTTCGCGGGATTTAATTCTTCAAGGGTGGTTGAATTTTTCGCTACATAATGATACAGCTCGAATGGCTGAATGACCGTCAAGATCAATAAAACAAGCAACAAAAGTTGCCCCTGTTTAGTTGTCGGCAAAAATTCATTCTTAGAATAACGGCTTAAACAAAGCCAACCAAAGAAAACAGCGCTTAACCCAATGACAACATAAATTGAGGATATAACGTTCTCTTGGCGGCTCAAATACCAAAGGATGAAAAGATACATCCCCGCAATAAAACCTAACATCCTTTTAAAAGGTTTCTTCTGTGACAAATCCATGTTGAGGAACGCCCGGAAATGCTCCATGCATAGCAAAATAAAAGCCGGGAGAATGACCAACCATAAAAAGAACTGAAAATTACGAAAATATTTAAAGAAAAAAACGTGTTTGTATAAAAACTTGTAAAAAGGTGTTGCGTCGTATACTCCAATGACATATACACAAAGAGCCCATAGAAACAATAAAGCTAGTCTCTTATTTAACTTAACAATAAGTCCTAAAAAAAAGAATGGGAAAATTAAACAAGGGATCGATATGACCCCCAATTGACTGTTCTGAAGATTAGAAAATAAGTCTTTCATTAGATCAATAGGAATAATACCTCCCAGGTTGGTCTGCTGCGAAACGACTACCAGCGGATTTTTGCTGGCCACGTTCCCGCTACGCAAAGGCAGAACAAAATCACCGTGTCGGGCCTCTGAGAAAAAGATTAATCCGGGCAATAAAGAAAAAGCAACAAACATGGCACACATCATCACACATGCTTTATGAACCCTGATAAAACGGGAATAGGTTGAAAGAAGATTTTTTAAGGTTGATGCATAAAACACAACGTACCAGAATAAAAAGCTCAAAAAAATCGTCAACGCATAAAAAGGAATATAAGTCGACACAATGAGCATGAGGCAAAATGTCAACCCCATGCAGTAAAATCGAGAAGGATTTTGGCTGAATCGAAACCAAAAATAAAAAAACCATACACATGGGGTAAACAAAAGAACAATAAAGGAATTAAATAACAAGCATGCGAACGAAGAGAACATCAGCAACAAATACGCAGCAAAAGCCGCATAAATATTTTGGAAAAGATTGTAGGCAAGCTTATAAAATCCGACCATCCCCAGGAAATAATAAAGAACCAGAAACAATAAGTAAGCGTGAAGATAAGACAGCCCCAGGCGATCAAACAGAGGAATGAACCAATAGAAACAGTTGTACGGGCCTATCCTCCTTAAATACAATTCATTAAACTCTCCAGGTGCTCGATTGGGGTCCCATAAAGGGAAAGTGCCTTGGCAAATCTGATCGATAAAATATTTGAAATGTTCGTAATAGTTACTGGCGTCCTGATCTAAAGCAATGGATCCTGATAAAAAAACCCTAAAAACCCCTAGCCACAGGACAAAAGAAACCCCTATCCAAAAAGCCATGGGACAACTGGAATAAAAATGTTTTAGTTTATTTAACATATAACATAAAACGGGCTGCTCTTAAGTTTAGAAAACCTTTACAAAAATACGTTGGATATCGTGATCGATGAATGAGTTGCCCTCTTCGGGCTGAGAATACTTAGACAATTGTTTAGCTTCCTGATTTTGTCCCAACGCCTTTAAGCTCAACGCCAAATAATAATAGGCGTCCCCTAAACCATCATTCTCATGAATGGCCTTTTTAAAATAGTCTACAGCTTTAGCATGATCTCCTAGTTCATGGGCCGCTCGACCGGCATAATAAAGGAAAGCATCTTTCTCTCCAATATCCGAAATCAAAGCGGACTCGGCATAATTGAGCATCGAAGAAAATTCTTTTTCTTCCCATGTCATCAAAATAAGAAGTTTATAGCTGTTTTGATATCCTTGCCATAAACTTTTTTTTATTTTGAATTCCCGAAATGCCGGAATAGGCGCATAAATTTGACGGAACCATCGAGAGTGAAGAACCATAGAGAGATTTGTTGAAGGATTTGTTTTAATCGCCTTTTCTAAACTTTTTTGAGCTAAAGCAAATTGCGATGTTTTCAAATAAGTAAGGCCTAAATTGTAATGAAACCAAATGAACCCCGGGTTCAAGAGAGTCGCTGTTTTAAGGTGTGCGATGGCTTCGTCCCAATCCTCCAGAAAGTAGGACGCAAGGCCCGCCATCCCATAAACTTCCCCAACATCAGGATAAAACGTTATTGCTTTTGCATAATAACCTTTTAAAGCCCTAATTTCGGAAATATCGATTGGCTGATGATAGATAATAAAATTTGCCAAAGGATCAAACGAAGGCTGGATAAAACTTAATGTCATGGCCTGGGCGTTGAGGACCGTCTTGTCCCGTTCTTGAATTAAATAAGAAAATCCCGGCCAATGGGCTAATGCCTTCCGGCTTTTACTTTTGTCATTGCGGATGACCGCTGCCCCACTGATAAACAACACGGCTAAAAGGATCAAAATTCCTGTTCTTACCCTCGGGGCAAATGAATATTGTGTCGGCCTCATATCTTTATCTGATAACTTGTTTTAAGAGGTAAAATTGATATAATGGTGTTTAATCTTAAATTATGGGCTCTGATCCGCAAAATAAACAATACCACAAAACGGCCATCTCTCCTTTGGTTCTTCTCTCTTTTTGCTTATGTCTAACATACTGGTTTTTTTTGGCTTGTACAGCCGAAATGGTCATCGCGCACGATTCCGTGGGATACGAGCAACTGGGAACACTTCTATCAACCAACGGATGGTCGGCGTATTTTCATTCTGGGCCTAATCGCGAACCTCTGTATCCTTTTCTTATTTCCTTATCCATGCGCTTAGGGAACGTGTTCTCCCTCTCCTATCAAACATTCCAAATTCTCATCCAAGTGACAATTCTTTTTGTGTCACAGCTGTTAATGCTAAAAATCCTTCAAAAAATGGGAATTCAGCCCCTTCTCTGCGCCTTGGCTATTCTTTATTTTGGCATCTCTTCTTCAGTGATTAATTCGGCCTTCCGGCTTTATTCTGAAGTTGCGACCTATCCGTTAATGCTTGGGTTAATTTTGGCCACAAGCCATCTTTGGCAGTCACTTTTGACAAATGATCCTCTCGACGCACCATCCTCTGCACGTTTATTTGGCTTAAGTAGTCTTGTCGCGATCTTCTTTGTTCTTCTCGCGCTTGTTAAAGGAATTTTTGAATTAATCATGATCCCTTTCTTTCTTCCATTTCTTATTTTGATCATTTATTCCCTAAAAACACACGACCGCATACGGTTAAAAAAATCACTCGCTGCTTTTTTCTATTGTCTTTTGATTATTTTAGGCATGATCAATAGTTATAAACTACTCAATAAATCGTTTAACGGCAATTTTACCTTGACCGATCGCGGCCCCTGGGCCCTGTACGGCAATACAGCCCGACGGATGGAACCTCTGGACGCCAAACGATTGGCGGCGGCCTTAGCCTCTATCCCCGGGTGGCGGGCATGTACTTCTATTTTTGATCAAGACACCTGCGCCTTCTGGTCTTATGGCCAATCCGATGAATTTGGAGCGGCAAAAAAAAGTGAATTACGAAAACAAAATCTATCCGAAGGACAAATTAACAAACAATTAATCCTTCTGTCTTTGCAAAAAGCCCTTCATCATCCCCTACAATACATCCTTTTATGGGTTGTGGAAGGATTAAAATTGTTCTTTTGGGAGTCGCCAACAATGGCCTACGTCTTTTACCCCGAAGCGATTATCAAAATTTATAAAATTAAAATGATCAATCTGGGGCTGTCTACCGTGATGCCCACACTGACGATCTTATCCATGCTTTACATTAACGTGGTCATCCTTAAGCGTCGGCGCCAACTTTTCTCAGAAGATCTGCCATTGATTACTTTATGGTTTATTGATATTCTATTGATCGGGTACTTTATGAGCCACGCCGTCTTCTATATTGATCCCCGTTATTCTTTCCCCTTAATCCCTCTGTACTTAATTGTCATTGCGTTTACTTTACAGGATGTGTCGCAACGCTTTGACCGGCGCACTCGTACTTAATTTCTTGATAGCGTAAGTAGGGTTGCTGCGACATCGAAGGATGATAAGATGCGACGATCAGAAATTTTTCAAAATAGGGAAAACGCCATTCTAAATATCGGCAAAAAGGCTTTTGCACCGATGGATCAATAACCGTTCCCATAATCCCGCGATGAATATTGTCAAATCCAATGGTTCGTGTCCGGAATATCTCGTGTGGATCAATCATCTGGGCAGATTCATCTTTCTTCCCGTAGACTTCGACATACCCGGCGCTATCATCCACAGAGTAAAACATGATCCATCCGGCGGGTGGAAATAAAAACTTAAATTTATAGAGAGGTCGATGGAAAAGAGGTTCCAAGAAAAAAGCCCGGGTAGATTCGTAATGGAAAATCCCCAGCCAAACAATGACAAATAAGCTGATAAAAATGTTACGGACGGATTTAGGATGGGCAACATTGATCCCGATGATCAAAGGAACGGTAACGGTAAAGAAACGCGGGTTGGGAAAATGGACAAAAACATAAATCCATAGAATCCCTAGAACGCTCAAAACGACGAAACGAAAATATCGCTGGTTGCCCATGCTTCCCTCAGGCGCAGAAAAAATGACCGATGGGAAAACGATCCTTATTGAACGTCTTTTTCGGAAAAAACTTCCGCTGTAAAAACTTCGATCTTTGTTGCGGGATCTTCCCAAGCATCCGGTGACAGTCCCGCCTTCTGTGCACATAGCTGCGAGAGAAACTCTTCTTTGCTCCATCCTGTTTCTTCGGCCACTTGGGGAAGAAAGACCCCGTGATGAGACCCGCGGCTGACGATCACTCCATGGACACCCATGATCATTTCATCGACACTTTTAATTTGTCGTGGTTTAGAAAGGACGGAGATTTCCAGATCGATGTTATCCAATTCCTCAATAGTGACAGGCTGAAACCGCGGATCGCGCGAAGCCGCAGAGATCGCCATCTCTCTAACGATTAGAAATAAAGGCCTATCAGCGATGATTTGGCCAATACACCCGCGCAAAGCTCCTTGTTGATGGATCGTCACAAAAGCCCCTTCCGTTTTTAGTAAACGAGGTTCTGTCTCGTTAACGGAAAGAACTTTTTTATTCCTCACATACTTTTCAACGGCCTGGCGCGCGATGGTAAGCAGTCTTTTTTTCTGGCTGATGGTCAATGAAGATTCCTGGGCGGCTTCTGCCGCTTCGGCTGTATTCCCAGCATTGGACTGTGAATTATCTTTATTAATGGTAATGGCGGAATACCCCACGACACTTCCTCGATCGCCTGTGACATCCCCTGAATTAGCGTAACGCAGTAATTCAACATGATTTAAGTTGTTTTGCTTGGCATAAAGAATCGCTGCGGTAACCGGAATAAATCCGCACATTTCCATCTCTCGCAGAAAACACTCCTTATAAATTTTCGGGGCGTCTAATTGTTGAATGGCTTCCATCGCTTCTTTATCCATCCGACGAGCAACGGTGTCTTCATGGTAATGGGACAAGTCCGTGCTCACGACAATTAATACATCATCCCGAGAACCAATGATTTTTTTAAGAGCTGACGCAAACGCTTCGAGTGTGCCGAATCCCGGTTGCCCCATAATCACAGGGACAATCTTAAACGCTTGGAATGTCTTTTGTAGAAACGGGATCTCCACTTCCAGGGAGTGTTCCCGCTCAAAGGCTTTGGGATCAAAATAGAATTGTTCATGGTCACCGATGAGTTGTTTGGCGAAATCCTGATCAACGTCGACAACCCCTAAAGGTGTTTGAAATCCGCCTTGCGGCCAAATCGAGATCCCCTCGAATCCATAAAAATGGCTGGGGGCCAAGATAACGATTGTTTTATATTGATTTTTCTTAACGGCTTTAAATCCATACGCCGCTACCGGCCCGGAATAGACATACCCCGCATGAGGAACAATCAAAATATTAATGGGTTGATCAATGGAAGGAATATCCGCTTGCGAAAAAAGCTGATCGATCGAGGCAGATAAACGCTGAGGATTGGCGTCATAGAACTGACCGCTGACATTCGGTTGCTTAATTAAAGAATCGCCAAAGGCAAAGGAAGGCATAGCAGAAAAAATGCAAAGGATTATGGCTAAATATTTAAAGTCATCCCCTCTCATCATTACATTTTATGATACCAATGATCTAAACTCAAGAGGCGTGTGTCTTTCATCCTTCTTAACAAAACAAACGTTAAGACCAATAAAAAAATGTCCAAAGACAATGTGACAGGCAAAGGAAAAGAAATTAAACTTCCGAAACATCCACATTCATCCAACGGCAAATGGCGAATCATGGCTTGGGCCAACATGACGATAAAAAAAGCGATTAACCCAAGCATCCCTCGGAGGGCAATATTCAGCCACAAACCTAAAAGAAGAAAAATCCCCAAGAAAAATTCGATCCAAGGCAGGATCCGGGCAGCCATTTCGGCCACTAAGCCATGAACAATCTGATATTGCTCAATGATATACAAAAAATTCTGATAAGGGGACAATAATTTCTCCCCTCCCGAAACAACAAATAAGGCTCCGACCAAGATTCGAACGATGACAAAAATATTAATCGTTAACCTCCTACGAGCAGAGTCAATTCTTCTTCCAACGCCGTGGCACCCACCACCATTTTTCCGTTGATAAAATACGTCGGCGTACTGCGAACACCCTTTTGCCGGCCCTCTTCTTTATCTTGATTGATGAACGCGGTGATTTTTTCGTCCTCCAAACAGGATTTAAGCTTATATAAATCCAAATCAGCCTCGACAGCCATGATCTCAAATGCCGGCTTAGCGTCAACGAGCCGCTTCCATTGGGGTTGGCGCTCGATCACAAGATCATGAAACGGCCAGAATTTCCCCTGTCTGGCCGCACATTCAGCATATTGCGCACTGAGTTTCGCATGTGGATGCATGTTCTCTAGCGGGAAATATTTTAATTCTAGATAAATTTGATTAGGATGTTTTTGAATATACTCCCGTAAGAAAAGGGCTCCCTGCGCACAGGCAGGGCACTCGAGATCAATAAATTCCACAACGTGGATAGGAGCATCCGGCCGGCCTTTGGCCTTGATCAAAACGGCTGGAGGCGAACTAGAAGGACGGATAGAAAAATACCACCGTATTCCCCCAATGACAAGCACTGCTGCGACGATAATTCCTAGTGTCAGTTGCTTTTTGGATAATGTCCGCATAACTTTTGATGAAACTTAAGCCTGAGGTCCAACCGACACTAAATTCTTTCCAACCGGTGTATTGCTGAATTTCTTAAAATTATCCACAAACATTTTGGCTAATTTCTTTGCCATCTCGTCATATTGGCCTTTATCCGCCCATAGGTTACGCGGATTAAGCATTGCATTGTTGACCCCGGGAATTATTTTGGGCACTTGCAGATTCAAGATCGGAAGTGTTTCATAAGCCGCTTGATCCAGGCTGCCGTCCAAAATCGCATCGATGATGACCCGATTGTCTTTTAAAGGAATCCGATACCCAACGCCATAAGCGCCCGCCACCCATCCCGTATTAATTAGCCAGGCGTGGGATTGGTGTTTCGCTATTTTTTGAGCTAAAATTTCAGCATATTTGGTAGGATGTAAAAGCAAAAATGCTTTCCCGAAACATGCCGAGAATGTCGCAACAGGTTCTTTGATTCCTAATTCTGTCCCGGCAACTTTCGCGGTATAGCCGCTCAAGAAATGATACATCGCTTGCTCTTTACTTAATTTGGCTACCGGAGGCAGGACACCAAATGCATCGCAGGCGAGAAAGATAATATGATTCGGATGCCCCCCTTTGGAAACAGGCCTGACAATATTCTTGATATGTTCAATAGGATAAGAAACGCGGGTATTCTCGGTCTTTTTGGCTGAAGCAAAATTGATGTTGCCGCGTTCGTCCACATCGCAGTTTTCCAAAAGGGCATTCCGCCTGATAGCTTCATAAATTTCCGGTTCACGTTCCTTGGTCAATCCGATGCATTTGGCATAACATCCGCCTTCGAAATTAAAAATCCCTTCGTTATCCCAGCCGTGCTCATCGTCACCAATGAGCTTGCGTTTAGGGTCCGTCGAAAGGGTTGTTTTCCCTGTCCCGGAAAGGCCGAAAAATAAAGCCGTATCTCCCTTTGCCCCCATGTTCGCCGAACAATGGAATGAGCCGATGCCTTTTAACGGAAGGAAATAATTCATAATGGAAAATATCCCTTTTTTATTTTCTCCGCCATACCATGTCCCGCCGATCACAGTCATCCGTTCTTTGATGTTAAAAGCCCCAAAGACTTCCGAACGCATGCCATGTTGTTGAAAATCGGGACACGTTGCTTTACAGGCATTGAGGATCGTCCAATCCGGCGTAAAAATCTTCAGTTCCTCTTCCGAAGGCCGGATAAACATATTCTTAAAGAAATGGGCCATCCAGGCAATTTCTGTCACGATACGCACCGACAAACGGGTGTTTGGGTTAGCGCCGCAAAAACCGTCCATCACATACAATTTCTTCCCATTCAACTGGCGGATGGCAATATCTTTTAAATGAGCCCACGCTTCTTCAGACAATTTTTTATTATCAGATCCGTCAGGTTGTCCCGTGGCCCACCAAACATTCTCCTTAGACGTTTCCTCTTCAACGATATATTTATCTTTAGGAGACCGCCCGGTAAACTTTCCGGTATCAACATTAACGGCCCCCAATGTCGTCACAATCCCTTTTTCATAGCCCTGCAAAGAAGGGTCAGTTTCATGTTTAAACAATTGATCAAAGCCGAGATTATAATACAGCTCTTTCCACGCCGTAATCCCTGCTTTTTCGAGATTCAAATTATTTAATGCGATGTTGTCCATGTGTTTACCCTTTTTCCTATTCATGATTCATGATTGATTATTGTTCTTAAGGGAGGGATATTCCCCATTGTTAAATCAGCCATCATTTATTTTTTTGTCTTTGAGGGTGATC
The DNA here is from genome assembly GCA_020053475.1 of Candidatus Omnitrophota bacterium. GTDB lineage: Bacteria > Omnitrophota > Gorgyraeia > Zapsychrales > Zapsychraceae > JAGVNC01. The sequence continues at coordinate 10,677 of JAGVNC010000078.1, forward strand.
ATCCTTGATGAATGCGTCAATTTTATCTTAAATAGACCTATAAATCAATATTTTTCCCACTCTTTGTCCCACTCTTATCCATCAAAAATGAGATGAAGGACAATAACAAACTTCATGATTATTTGAAAGGCAGATATTGATGGAAAGGAGAGTAAATATAGAACAGAACGACCAAACCAAAGACAATGTGGATCCAGCGCAACAGAATACGTACCCTTGATTCAGTGAGCATAAAGACGCGATCAGGCAATTATTTCTGAATGTATTGCAATTCAGCTCCGTGGACAGGACAATATTTTACTGATTCATCATATTGTTCCCCACCGACAGGACAAAATTTCTTCTTCATTTTTTCGCCTACCGCATACCCGCCTAAGCCTCCCACCGCCGCTCCAATAGCCGCCCCTTCCGTCCCATGGTTGGACTGATGGCCAATGACTCCACCTAAAACCGCACCACCAACTGTCCCTACCGTGGTTGATTTTTGAGTTGTTGTGCATCCGACTAAAAACAATGCTAAAAAAACTACAAATATTTTATTGTGCATAATCCTATCTCCTATTTTCACTCGTTTCACTCGCTTCACTCGGAAATCGTTACTTCGGGCCAATAATAAAACTGCCATGATAATCTTTTTGAACTTGAGCCAAATTCTCTTGCGCTTGGGCTTTTGTATCATATTTACCGACGTAAACTCGATACCATGTCCCTTTTTCTCCTAAATCTCGTGTAATTAAATAAGCATCGTATCCCTTGGCTTTCACGCCCTGCAAAGATTGTTCCGCTTTGGCTTTATCTTGAAAGGAAGCCACCTGAATCGCGAATGTTTTTGAGGACGATGATGCCGTTGCCTTAGGAGCGCTTTCGCTTTTGGTAACGGATGTTGGGGATGCGGCAGTTTTTGCAGATGTCGTCCTGCCGGCCGATGGCATCGGGGGCAACGCCTCTACGGGCTGTTGGGCGTTATCCACAAATTCATAATTAATATCCACCGGGCGAACTTCTTCCTCCGGGAAAATTTCGTTCAAAGGAACGGATTGATTACGTCCTTGATAATTAAAGACAACCAAAACAGCCACCACCACGCCAACAACTAAAACCCCAATGAGCCATGAATTTTTCATTACGTTCCTCCCTGCCCCGCTCCCATGCCGTCCCGGCAGGGACGGTGCAAGGTGGGGCTTAAAATAAAATTTTTATCTATTTAAAATTTGACCAATCGATTACTTAAAGAATAGATTTATTCTATGTTAAATTAATTAAAAATACAAGCGCCGATGAAGTTCTTTTTTAAATCATCTAAGGAGAGGATTTGATTCGGGAAGGTTATTGGTAGCGGCGAATGACGCTGATCACTTTACCGACGATCGAAACGGACCCGTCCACAGGGATGGGTTGATATTGCGGATTGGCCGGCTCCAGCAAGTAACGATTCCCGCGGCGTTGCAAATATTTAACCGTGGCTTCTTCCCCCACTAAAGCCACAACCGTTTCGCCTGTCTTGGCCATCGGCTGTTTGCGGACAATGACAAGATCATCGGGCATAATTCCGGCGTCACGCATGCTATCGCCTTGGACGCGCAACACAAATGTATCATTGTTGGAAAAAACAAGGCTGCCTAAGTCCAAATAGCCTTCGATCTCCTCCACTGCCAAATTAGGGAGGCCGGCCCTGATGCGGCCCAAAATCGGGAAAGAAAAAAGATTTTGATAGAGAATCTCGATGGCCCGGGATTTTTGGGCCGTGATTTTAATGTAGCCCTTTTGAACCAACGATTTAAGGTAATCGCGAACCGTTCCTGTAGAAGAGAACCCGAATTTCTTGGCAATTTCTCGGATCGTCGGCGGGCGGTGATCTGTCCTGATCGCCTCGTAAATAAATTGTAAGACATTCTTTTGCTTATCTGTTAACTGTTTTTTCATCAGGTTAATGTTACCGCACGGGCGTGTGGATGTCAACAGAAATTATCAAATGATTAAAATCGGGTTTCCGGCCAAGGATGTTCGTTGCGGATATACTGACCGGCGCGCGACTGGGCAAAGAAAACATTGAGCAAGGGGTGCGTGATGATTTTTTGCTTAAGATCTAAGGTGATGTGATTCTCAGCCACATATGTCACATGATCGGAATCATGGATGAGAAGATGATACCAGGGCTGTTGGCGGTTGGGCTGCATTTGGTTTCCATAATACCAAACATCCGTGGCTTGACATTGCAAATCAACATCAACGATGATGCCCCGATACCCATATGTCCGGTGGGACACCAAGTCCCCCGGATAAAAACGTGAGGGCTGGGGCATCAATTCTTTGTTGGGCGTTCCCAAGAAATCAAATTGCGCCTCGTATTGATCAATGGCCTTAAACAAGGCGATCATTAATTCACTATCCTCTTTGGCTCCCTGAACATGATAGGCCCGGATTAAGTTAGCGACGAATCGCCGGACGATCATGTGGGCCGTCACTTTTTCCCGGAGGACCATTTCCATCGTGTCCCCGACATTCTGCCGAAGGCGTAAAATATCTTTGGCAACCAGCACTTGGCCTTTATTAAAACAATCCACAAAATAGTCATTTCCGTTAATATGAATTTTGGCCAAAAAGTGCCCGGGGAAATTACACCCTTCGATTGTTAATCCCAACCGGTTTCCTAAAAGGATCAGGACCGAAGCCAAACTAATCGGAATGCCTTTTTTCTTTTGCATCACCGAAACCAAATTACAATTTTGGAGATGATAGTAATCTTCTTCGTTCCCTCTCATCCCTTTAAAGATGAAAAGAAATTTGATGAGCGAAAAAATTTTCTCCTGGCTAAAAATCTTTCGATATTCTTTAGTCCATTGGTCAAGATAGGACGACAGGGGTTTTTGCCTCTCTCCGGCGCTTAAGTAAAATGCCAACAACGACAAAGCCTTTTCCAATTTGGCCTCATCGGATTTTAACGAAAACCACGATGGCCACACTTGCCTTAACCACAATCTTTTTTGCCTAACAAAGATATCGTCGAGATGGATTCGCTGGAGGGGAGAAATGGGCAACGAAAGTTTTTTCAATGCCTCCGGCAAGAGGGGGCCAAAGGCCATGAGTTCTCGGGTAATATGCTGGCGGATCTCCGGAGAATCATCATCCAGGAGACTAACGAGGTGAGGAATCTGTTTGGGATCTGTCATGCGCTTCATTTCCCTTTCAAGAGTTCCTATCTTATTTATATTCTCGATGGGAATGAAAAGCAAGATTGATTTGAACTTTTTACCCGTTCGCCAGAAGGCCACGGACTTGAAGTCCGTGGATGAATAGCAACAACCTTCCGGCTTTAGGATTCCGCCCCACGAGCGGAAAAAAATTTGGTGCCACGGGTTTTAACCCGTGGGGCTCCACACGCGCAGTCTTTTTCTCACAGCTTCTTGAGTTTGATTTGACGACGTAATCGACGCCAATGATCGGCATCAATCTCTCCGGGGATAAAATTCGCCGTATTGGCTGCCCCCGCGGCCGCCGCCCAACGTAAACAATCTTTCAGGGACAATCCCCGCAACAAAGCGGCCACAAATCCCGCCACCGACGCGTCCCCGCATCCGACACCGCACAACGCTTTAACGGTTGGTGGCTGAGCATGCCAGATGACCCGTCCATCAGAAAAAAACAGCCCCTTCTCCCCCCAGGAAACAAGGACACAAACGGCCCCTCGGGGACTCGCCCCTCGGGGACTCGTCTCTCGGGGACTCGTCTCTCGGGGACTTGTCTCTCGGAGACTCGTCTCTTGGGGACTTGTCTCTCGGAGACTTGTCTCTCGGGGACTCGTCTCTTGGGGACTTGTCTCTCGGGGACTCGTCTCTCGGGGACTCGTCTCTCGGAGACTCGTCTCTCGGAGACTCGTCTCTCGGAGACTTGCTCCTCGGGCGTGAACACGCGTCAGGGCCTTCTTTAATTCAGCGACAGACCGAATCTTTTTTCCCAACAACTCCTCTAACTCCTGATGATTGGGCTTGATCAGAAGAGGTCGGGATTTGAACCCGAGAGCCAAGGCCGGGCCACTCGTGTCCAAACACACGTTGACCCCTTTGGATTGAGCGATGTTGATTAATCGTGCATAAATATCTGCTGGCACCCCCTTCGCGATCCTTCCTGCCAGGACAACGATTGTTGCTTGATCGACTAAAGCGAAGAATTTCTTTTCAAATCTCTTGAGATCCTTTGGGTTGATGCGCGGCCCCTCTTCAAAGACACGCTGGGCCTTAAACGTTTGATGATGAATGAATGTCTTGTTCACGCGCACATTGCCCGGGACAATCACAAAGTCGGTCACAATGTTTTCTTTCCGTAACAACGATTCCATCTGGACTCTCGATTGACTTGCCAACAACCCAACGGCCAGTGTCGGTGTCCTTAATTTTGTTAACGCTCGAGAAACATTGATCCCCTTCCCCCCGGCGGCTAGGATAGGTTTTTCCTGATTGGAGATCGTCATCTGATCGATCGCCGGATTGAGAGTCACCGTTAAAACGTATTTCTTCATCGATTGGATTCCAAAGGATTAGGGACTTTAAACGAATATCTTAACGCTTCTTTAATTTTCTGATTGTTCACAATTTTTGTTGATGAAGCGCCTTCGCGGTTGAATTGCGGCGGCGGTAAGCCTGACCGAAGGGCCGTCTGCGTATAAAGGACTTCGCGGGGCGGATGTTGGTCCGAGCAAAGGTTAAATATTTCTTGACGTTTATTTTGTTCGATGATGGCGATAATGATCGCCACACAATCATCCAAATGAATCAAGTTAACGGGGCGTTGAGGATTGTTAAGATTTGTTTTCCCTAAGAGAAAGCGGCCCACCGGCCGATCGGGGCCATAGAGACCGGCTAAACGCAGAATCGTTGCATCGAAGCGCTGATGATTTAACAACGACTGCTCAATATCCCAAAGCACCTGGGCACGGGGATTATCCGGGACAAAAAAAACATCTTCTCTGGCATCGGTGAGAGAATCAGGATAAACAGCGGTCGAGCTGGTAAAAATAACAAATTGAATCGGTGATGTTTCGACAATCTTGATGACGGAGTCGATTTGCTTTTGATAAATTTGAGGGTCGAGCCAATCGCGCTTAAACGGGATATTGAAGAATAATATGTCCGCGTCAAAAAAAGGGACAAGGGATGGATCATCAGTCAAAGGAACGGTCAGATGGTAGGGGTCGATCCGCTTACTTTGGAGAAGAGGAACCTTCGACGAGGATGTTGTCGAGCCTTTAACGCGGTACTTTAACTGAACCAACTGCTCTGCTAAGGGAAGCCCCAACCATCCACATCCTAAAACACTGATTCGTTGA
>JAGVNC010000068.1 GCA_020053475.1 Candidatus Omnitrophota bacterium
CGTTGAACGTAGCGGCAATGAAAGGGCAAATATTCGTCGGGATACTCCTAAAAATTCGGTTTGACCGAATATCCAGAAGCCAACATTTGACAATATCTCATCCTCTCGTGCAGTCAAAATTAGGTTTCTGAATTTATCTAGCCCCATTGCATATCCAACTTCCAAATAACAGTTTGGCCTTTCATTGGTAAGATCAGCAATAATAATCTCCGAGGATTCAATAAAATTTACAATTTCACTTTTCAGAAGCCCGCCTTGATTGTGTTTATCTACACGCTTAGGATCCAGTCCGCATTTTTTCAGCGCTGGAACAATAGCCTTCTCACAAACGGCATCCAACGCTGGATTACCGATTTGCATCACAATAAAAGATGCTTTCATACTTCCCTGACTTTTGCTTACTTTTTTAGTGACTGTCCCGGTTCCATGGCAGAATACACCCACCCCTCACAGCACGTAACGTTAGAGGGGATGTTGATTAAATACTTAAAATTTTAAAAAGATTAGTATATCCCTACGAGAACGCCGTGGAACTCTGCCCCTCCGAGGTTAATAGATAAACTGCAACGCATCCTATTTCTTCCTTTGTGCTGTTCCCTTCTGTAAATCTGGTTTAATTCTTGGAACCATAATATCATCATCCCATTTCCCGCGTTCCCAATCCTTTGGTTTCGCCAACTTTTGATAGACTAATTCTTGAAACATAAGTTGTTCGAGGGCCTTATGATGTTCAATCAATTCTTTTAAAATCTCATTCAGGGAGTCTTTTGCTTTTGTCATTTGAGGATCGTCCACTCTCATACCCCGGACAGTTACACTATGTTCTATAAAATCGCAGGTCTCATTATAACTTTTGATTTCATCGTAAACTGCTGTTATGCCCTCCATCAAATATTTTCTCTTGAAATCTACATAATATTTCTGCGTTTCCCAAATAATCGTATTCATCCTTGCTTTCATTACAGTATCCTTTCTTAACTGCTCCTCGAGTAAAAATCGATTCTCAGAAATTTCTCTATGTAGTTTAATAATTGCAGTGTTTCGCTGATCTTTAACTTCATATTTGTCTTGAATATACCCATACAATAAAGCAGACATAAATCCTATAATACCAGCCACCAAACCGCCTATAAGTTGCACAAAAACCTCTTTTGTCAAAAGCAATTCTTTAAATCTGTTCAAGGATTCCTTCAATTTTGTCAACACGTCTCATTCTCCCCGCATCCAAGATGCCCGGCACCGATTAGGGCCTGGCATCTTTGTAATAAAAAAGCAACCATAGCCCTTGAACCTTAATAGGACTATGGTACAGTATTGACAAGGGTTAAAACAATCAGCCGATTTTTTAACTGCCCTAGCCCAGAGTTCGCGCTCTGGGCTTTCCTTTTACTTTCCTACGGCCTCTTCAACTGCGGCCTTAAAAACTATGTCGATGCCGAAAGACAGCCCCGAATCAATACATTTTTCCGCTGTGCGCATCTCATCATCCGTTAACCTGCGTTCAAGCAAACTTACCGCTACATCTTGTACATCCTCGGTACTGATAGCGAAAACCATTCTCTCATCATCACGATTTAAATTCATAATTGCGCTTCCAATACTTATAACAAGTTAATAGCTAATCCTTGACCTCGCCATCCCTTTGCTAACTATCCCATTTTTCGGTGACATTAAACGCTCCTTTGCCATACTGCAATATTCCGGCGATATATCTATGCCGACATAATCTCGCTTCAAGTCTCTTGCAACCACAGCTGTGGTTCCCGATCCCATGAATGGATCCAGGACAATGCGCGCATTTGTCGAAGAAATAATCCGTTGAATTAGCGGCGCTGGGAACGGAGCTGGATGTCCATTTTTCATTTCTTGGACAAACTCCCAAACATCACCATATGCATTTGCTTTAGAAGCCAATTTAAAATTTGGTTTTGCTATCACATATATGACTTCATAGGTTGGTAAAAAATATCCCGCATTGAAATTAATACCGCCTTTTCTTTTCCAAATAATTATTTGTCTAACAGGGAACTTCCCGACGATGTCATGTCGATCTTGGAGCAACCCATTTTGCACTCTCCACTTGTGATTATAGAAAATTGCCCCATCATTTCTCAAAATTCTGTACATTTCTTCCAAACATTTAACCTGCCATTCAACATATTTATCATGAGGCATACAATCATCATGATGACTATATCCGTTTATTAAGGCCGCTCTAGACCATTTCCCGCCGCGTCCATCCTTCATCCCATTGCCTGTGGAATTCTTGAGATTATACGGGGGACTGGTAACGATCAGATCAATTGATTCATCAGGAATCGCACACATCACTTTTAAACAATCCCCACAAACAATTTTATTAAGATAATCTTTTGGATATTTCAACTTAGCGCTCATCACGTTCTCTCAATTGATAAATGTATTGAATTAAAATATCTCTTTAACGTCGGAATAAATCTCTGACCAAACGTCCTGTTTAAGACGAAATTTTGTTCCATGATTATGTCCTGTTCGCGCATCGAAATCAATCAACAAATTTCCCGACTCTACACAACACAAAAACTTTTCAAAGCAAAAACCTGATAAAACAAAAAGATGCTGATAGCAAAAATATTCATGTCCGTCCTTAATCTTTGCCTCAGCAACCACATAGAAACAATTCTTTATTTTTTCGCCGATTGCATACTTTAAGTCTTCAAAACCCCAATACGGCTCAGGTGAAATTGCCCCCAAGCCAACTCTCTTCTCAACAGTAGCAAGCCACGCTCTGATCTCAAAATTTGCTATATCAGTCATTTTGGAATCAAATACGAATCTTAATTTTTTAGCAGTTCGATCTACAACTACTTTAAATCCGCGGTTTGTAAAACAACTTGCGCTGGTGGTTGACCTAAAACTCTTTTCGGTCTTGGGATATTTTAAACCCGCTTGTTTATGAGGCCAGCCATACAGGGGTAAAAGAATGCTACTTACTATGCGCACCGCAGTTGGCGATGGCTCAATATGCTTTAATGTAATTAGCGATGATGAATGCGCCCTTTGCCCTTTGAGCTCCCATTCTCGAGCGTTAGGAATCGGTAGATTATTCTCAGTGATCCCAAGAAGAACCTCCAAAGTATTGCCTACAGCGCCATCATTTCTTATGTCGCGTGTTTGTTTAACACTTTTATGCCACCCTTTTGAGGCAATAGTTTTAATTTTATCGATCAGTTCTTCTTTCGAAAATAATTTCATATCTCCTTTTCAATTATTTCTTTGGCGGCTTCCAAAAGTCTAACAAGTACTCAAAGGTAACACCCATAGTAATATAATTGCTTGGCCAGCCAAAAATACCAATACCATTGACGATATTAGTACGATCCCAGATTATAATATTTCGCAATTCATAACCTCGTTTGCGCAGTTCCTCAATCAATGATACATGAATCGTTATGCGCTGATTTTCCCACCACATATCTGGAACGTTAATAACGCAATGTGCTTTCTCTTTGAGAAGAGGTAGTAAGCCCTCAAAAATGTCCCCCATAGCCGATGTATAGGACTCAATCGACATGGTGCCCAAATCACGTACATCTTGAGAATACTGTTCTATCTTTCCTAACTGTCCATTATTGCGATCTCGTCGAGATTTGTTTTGCCGAGAACGATTTAAAAGATTTGCATACGGGGGGGAAGTCCAAATCAAACTTACGGTATCTGCCGGAATGTATTTTGATATATTTCTTGCATCATCCTGTACAGCAACCTGAGAACAAGAATTGAACAAATTGGCATGTTTTTGAAGTCTATGAACACATAAATCAATATATTTTTTCTGCAGGTCAAATCCTACCGCATTCCGATTTAGATCATTGGCGGCAATAAGAGATGTCCCACTACCAACAAATGGATCAATAACCAGTTGCCCTTGATGCGTAAACAATTCGATAATCTTTTTTGCTAAAGATATTGGAAACGTTGCCGGATGAAGAGATTTATCTCGCATATCACGAGATTCATAAAAAAACTGCCAAACACCTATTTGAGATTTCAACCAATCCTTAGGGCTCATGCAATTAATATGAGTAGGTCCACACTTACATAAACGCGCATTGCCGATACTTAATTCTGAACCATGCAAAGGATCCTCTTCCAAAACAGCCAACTGTCTCTGCTGTGCTTTTCCCTTCTCATTCAATGTTATTTTATCATTGCTCAACAATTGCTGATTAATCCTGTCTTCTCTTGTGCTCGTTATCAATGCCATTTTTTCTAAACTCATTTTTCTCTCCTCTCATTCCTAATGTGCAGAGGGGGATTTTTAAGGGGATGCTACACATTGAATTTGTTATTAAAATTCTGAAATCGTTGTAACCACCACACCTTGAATTTGAAAATCCTTTGTCAAAACAATCGGTTGATGTTGTTTATTTCTTGATCTCGGCCTTAAAATAAATATCTCGCCGCCAATGCGAAATTCTTTAATCGTTGCTTCATCATCGATTAATGCTACCACGATATCATTGTTTTTGGCTGTTGTCTGCTGGCGGACTAAAACTAAATCGCCATCATCGATCCCTCTCTGATCCATCGAGTCACCTTTGGCTTTGAGTAAGAAATAATGATGCGGGGGCTTGGCTAATTTGGTACTGACTGGAATTTTGGCCTGAATATTTTCTTCCGCAAGCATCGGAGCACCACAAGAGACCATGCCTACCAACGGGACATCGACTGTCTGCGCGCGGGTGGTGTCATCACCCAAACTTTTGAGAAACTGCAAATTGCCGTCATCTTTACGGCGTAACACGCCTTTTTTAATTAATTTATCAACGATTAGAGATGCTGAACGTGGAGACCGATAACCAAGAGAAGACATCAACTCTCGCATGGATGGAATACGCCCGATGTGCATGAGGGAATTGCGGATTTTGCGAATGGCTTCTAATTCTTTGTTGGTTACTGCTGTTGCTTGCATGTATACAGTATTATACGATTAAGATAATCTTGTCAATGATTTTTTTAAAATTAAATCGTTGGGGTGGCTAACTGCTCAGCTGCGCGAAGCCAAGGCCGGCTACATCCTCTCGGCGAACCCTTGGTCTAAAAGGACCTGGTTGAGATAAAGTTCCTGCCCCGGCTGTTTTTCGTAGAACACATCAGCCAAATAACGGTCGTATTTATCCGAACGGGAGCTGGTCAAGATCACATGCGGGGCTTTGGAAAGCTCGCGCTCAACGAACGCCTTGGCTTTCTTACCCTCTTCCGTGTCAAGCTCGGGCGCGTTAATTCCTCTTAAGCGAAGATACTGGCGGATCCAGGTTTCAAAGCCCAGATCGATTTTGACAATGAGTGTGTCGGCATCCACCACCCTTTCGACAAAAGCTTTGTAACTGAACAGGTCTTTTTCCGCACGCCGGGAAGCGGTGATCGAATATTCACCTTTTTCACCGCGAAGAGACTCGACAATATCGCCTTCTTTAAATCCTTTGGATCCCAAAGGAATTCTCCTGTGCACCTGAAACCCCAGGTCGATCCACAGCCGGTCATCGCTGTCCCCATGAGATCTAAAAGATCTCACGGGACTAATCCCAGGCGATCCTTCGGATCGACTTGGGGCGTGCACCGAATCAGGGGCAATGAGCCTGTAGGTGTACAGCAGGCCTTTTTTAGGGATTAATTTAGGGAAAGGACGGGGATCTTTTTCCGCGACTTCTGAACTGTCCTGCGCTTGTGTTTCCAAGCGGATTTTCCCGATCAGTTTTTCGGCTGTCCAGCCGCCTTTTTCTGCTCTCTGCATAAACGAAATCCGGGATCCTTCATCGTGAATCGTAATCAGTTTCCTGTAATGCGACCAGGCCAAGTGCTTGGGGAAAGATTCTCGCCCGCGGGCGAGAATCTTTTTAAAAGAACAGGCAAATTGCAGGCAGCGCCAAAGGACACTGGAGCTTATTTTTAAATCCGTTGAAAGTTTTTCAATGACTTCTTTGCCGTAACGCTCTTCGCGGGAACCTTTTTGCAAAAGATACGCATCAATGAGTTTCCCGGTTTCCAAGTATGTCTCGACCTTGGCCTCTTCGATCTTTTGCTGGCCCAAAAGGAGGGTCTCTTCGACCTCCCGGCGCAATTGTACATAACTTTTTAAATCTTTCTTAATCGTTAGCGATGTGCTGGGCATGGCTCTTAATCTCCTTTCCAGTTTAAAGGCCGGCGCCCCGCCAACCGCATCGAAAGGTCTTTGAGCTCCTTCATGCCGTAGATGATGAGGAATTCGTCTTGCGTGGGATCGAATTCATCTTTCATCATATCGACGGGCCTTGCTTCGGCCGCGGCCTTGAGGTACTGCTTGCAGTCATTGATGTACATGCAGACTTCTTTTTTAAAATTTCCGGTGATAAATTCGTCTTCATCACTACGTTTCTTTTTAGGCATGGGCGGTCTCCCTGCCCCGCCGCCAGGTCCCGCCATAGGCGGGGCAGGCGGGGCTTTCTATTCAAATCAAAATCCGTATTGTGATAATACGGCTTGGACGGCCTTGCGGCAATCCCCTTTAGGGCAGGAATGGTAAACCAAGCCCAAGCGCCGTTCCATGATATCTTCCGGCCGGCAAGCCATTTCGCTTTCCACGGCGTAATAGACCTGCGCCTTAATGGTCGTTGAGCAGGAACAAATCCGCTGGTTGGCATCTTCTTTTGTTGTTAAAAACGAAAGCACTTCGGTATACCGCGAACCGTACAATTCCTTGAGAGCCTGAACAACATTGACATCCAAACCAGCAGGGAATTCGGGTTCAGGGATGTGTCCCGGAGAAGCCGGAGAAGAGGGCTGATTGCCCACCAACGGATAATATTGGGTTGTATCTTTCAGTTTAGACTTCATGACCTTGGCCAAAACGTCTTCAGCAATCTTGCGATAGGTTGTATATTTTCCGCCCATGACATAAATCGTTTTCGAATAAGATTCTTCAATGGCGTGTTTACGTGAAACCCGCGAAGGATTTCCCGGACTAAAAACCAAAGGCCTTAAGCCCGCAAACGTGGTGATGATCTTTTGCCGATCAAAAGCGATGTGCGGAAAAACACGGGCCGCTTCGCTGAAAAGATAATCAATGTCTCCGTCATCGGCCCGAACATCGTCGAGATTACCTTGATAATCCGTGTCCGTGGTCCCGATCAACGATTCTTCTTTCCAGGGAATCAAAAAGAATATCCGTCCGTCTTTTTGATTGGAAATCACAACGGCGTGGGGGGAAATTTTCCCGCGGTAGACAATATGAATCCCCTTGGTCGTGCGCACTTTAGGGGCCGTGTTACGGTTTTCTTTGGCCAGCACTTGATTTGTCCAGGGGCCCACCGCGCAAACGACCCTCTTGGCCCGGATTTGAAACAAACGCTGGCTCAACAAATCAACGGCTTCGACACCGACGGCTTTCCCATTTTCTTTGATGAAGGCGCGGGCCTCGACATAATTGGCCACATGAGCCCCTTGCTGGGCCGCGCTCAAGGCATTTTCCAGGCAAATCCGGGCGTCGTCCATTTGCGCGTCGAAATATAACACGCCTCCGACGAGATTTGTTGCCTCAATGCCGGGAAGGAGATTGACAACGTCTTGCGCCGATAACCGACGATGTTTCTCAATCAGGAATTTCCCGCTTAACCAATCATACAGTGCCACCCCTAACCGCAGCATCCATAAAGGCCGGCGGTCCGTTTGATAGGCGGGAATAATAAATCCTAATGGCTTGGCCAGGTGAGGGGCATTGGTTAATTGGATCATCCTCTCCCGGAGAGATTCACGGACTAAATCAAATTCAAGATTGGCGAGATATCGCAATCCGCCGTGCAGAAGTTTAGTGGATTTACCCGACGTTCCGCCGGCAAAATCATTTTTTTCGATGAGGGCGACATTAAGCCCGTTGTAGGCTCCCAGATTGGCGATGGCGGCCCCATTGATGCCTCCGCCAATAACAAGAAGGTCGTATTCTCCTCGGGAAAACTTAAGCGTATCGCGTTTTAACATTGGGCTTTCTTGACCGCCTGAAGCCAACCGTCATAAAGCGAAGTTCGTTGGGAGGACGACATCCGAGGGACAAACGTGCGCTCCGGCTTCAACAGTTTTTTAAAATCTTTCTGCGGATTCCATAAGCCCACGGTGACGCCGGCTAAATACGCCGCTCCCTGGGCTGTTGTTTCCACCATCTTAGGGCGGACGATGTGACAATTGAGCATATCCGCCTGGAATTGCATCAAAAAATTATTGCGGCACGCTCCTCCGTCAACCTTAAGGACGTTAATGGATTTACGCAGCTCTTTTTGCATGACATCAACAACATCTTTGGTTTGATACGCAATCGATTCCAGCGCCGCCCGGGTAATGTGCGCCGCGCTAGCTCCCCGCGTCAATCCACAAATGAGCCCTCGGGCCTGGCTGTCCCAATACGGCGCGCCTAATCCCGTAAACGCCGGAACAAAATACACCCCGTGATTATCTTTTAACCCTTGAATCAATTGTTCCGTTTGGGATGAAG
>JAGVNC010000025.1 GCA_020053475.1 Candidatus Omnitrophota bacterium
CAAATCGTTCAATCTCAAAGAAAGGAGCTTTTTGCTAAAATCTTTCAATCAAACTGAACTCTCTTACTCAGGCTCATCTATTGACTGGAAAAGACTCCCTCGAAGGCAAGAAGGACAAACTTCTGCGAGATGGCTATTGCAGGCAGTTGGGCATGTAAAAATCTTTTTACGGCTAAATCAATCATGTCATTTGAAGGCTTGTTTTCTTTTAGAAAACACCAGCTGTATTGCGTTCAATCGAGTCCAACAAAACATTAAGATTGCTTGGCTTGGCCACAAACGAATGCCCGCCGATTTTGCCGCCGTGTGCCTCTACTTCTTCCTGGGTTACGGTGGCGGTCAAAAACACGATCGGGATGTCACGCAACCGAGGATGATTCTTGAATTCGAAGGCAATGTCGGGGCCTTCGGCATTCGGCATAATGATATCAAGTAAAATGATGTCCGGCCGAAACTTAAGAGCCACCTCCAGCGCATGCTGAGGATTATTTTCCACTCGGACTTCGTATTGTCCAGCGGTCTCCAAATTGAGACTCAACATGGCTGTGAAGCCTTTCTCATCATCGACAACCAGAATTTTTTTCCTCCCTTCTCGTTCATTGTCATTAATTTCTGAGAGTACATTTGTGCGATCCATTTGACGCACCTCCTTTAGACCTTGAAAATCAAGGTGGCCCGTGCGCCGCCTTTTTTTCGGTTTTCCAAGAAAATTTTTCCTCCATGGGTTTCCATGATGTTGCGCGACACGGTTAGTCCTAACCCGACCCCTCCTTGGCTTCGATGCGTGGTAAAAAACGGATTGAAAATGTTATTGATTTGTTCCTGGGGGATCCCGCATCCTGTATCCTCCAATGAGATAATCACAACCTCTTGTCCGTCTTTGAATCCATTGCTTTTGAGGCGAAGATCTTTTTCTTTTTCTTTTGCCGTCATCTGTGTCGCATACGTCGTAAAGGCCAGTTGTCCGCCCTTAGGCATGGCCGCGACGGCGTTCATAATCAGATTCAACAGCACTTGTTCAATGCGATTAGGATCCACTCTGACTTTAGGAAGAGTCCGATCAAATGATTTAATAACTTCAATGTGGTGCTTATCCATTTGGAATTGTGTTAACTGCAATGATTTATCAATCAGTTGATTGAGATTCTCCATGTGTTTTTCAATCTTATTGATATTAGAGAAATTCAGAAGATCAGTAATGATTTTGCTGGCGCGATGAACCGCTTCTTTAATATTGGCCAGGACCATGTCTACTTTCTTATCTTGAAAATCAATGTTGTCCGATAAATAAGTGATCCCGTAAAGAATGGTGGCCAAAGGATTTTTGACCTCGTGAGCAATCCCGCTTGCGAGGCCTCCGATCACTTTCATTTTTTCCGCTTCAACCAATTGCTCTTGAGTTCTTTTTAATTCCTCATAAGCTTCTTTGATTTCTGATTCCAAGCGCTTGCGTTCGATGGCGTAATGGAGAACTTTTTTAAGCGTGTCGGAAGTGTATTTGCCTTTGACCAAAAAATCTTGGGCGCCGCAAGAAAGTGTCGTGAGCCCCAAATCATCTTCGTAAGCACCGGTATTAACAACAATAGGGATGGCCGGATAACGTTGGTGCATCTGAATCAGCGTATCTAGGCCCTTAGAATCGGGAAGATTCAAATCCAAGACCATCACATCAAATGGATGTTGTTGGAGGAATTGGTTCGCGGAAGCTAATGTCTCGGCAATTTTAAGAAACGCGGAAGGCTGTGAGGATTCGGTGAGCATGGATTCCAGAATACGGCGGTCAACATTGTTATCTTCTATGACTAGGACTCTTAACGGCTTGCCAAAAGTTACCCTTTTGTTCTGCCTCACGGTATCTCCCTACCTGCTCCCTGCAGGTTTTGTCATATCCGCTCGCGAGGGATTGGATCCCTCTATTTCCTGAAATCTTTTTTAATCTATATAAAAACTCCGAAAAAAAACCACGGCACTTTACTAAGTCCGTGGCTTATTTTTAATTGTTGCCTTCCCTCTTTAGGAGAGTTAAATGCTTGTTATAAATATACAACGAAAACGCTTTCTTGTCAATCTGGAGGCTGCACAAACTTTAGGCAGAACGACTTATAAAGACACAAGCGATTGCGACACAACTAGTTACAAAATGTAAAATTAACGTCAATTTATTTTCAATATATTCGACATTTGAGGCAAAATCAGCTCTAAAAAGGATCCGCTACTTACGCAGGGTCTCGTCCATGAGATTATTGTGGCTGCCGATGACGACCCAATGGGCGGGTTGCTTCTTCCAGGTCATGGTGTAGCGGCGGATGATGCGTTTGCCGCCTTCGGCATTCTTCTCAATGGTAAAGATGAAGTATTGGACAATGGCAATATCGTCATGGATGCGGATATCGATAGGGCGCAGTTCACAGATGGCGATTTCAGTGGTTTTTGTCCAGAAACCCACCCATTTATTAAGCCAGGGGCGGTCGATATTAATGGGGCTTTCATGACCGAAACCAATGAAATCTTCATGAATGTATTTAATAAACTCATCGATGCGCTTGTTAATCAGGTGTTCCCAATGGGCTTCCACCGATTGCCAGACGCTGTTTTGGTCTTTCGTCCAATTTTTTGGTTTAGATGATGTCAAGGGTTGCATGATCACTCACTTTGCTTGCTATTTAAAAAAAGCCCGGTACGTTTAAAGTCCCGGGCTTTTAGGATAAGCGGGTTTAATCAATTTTTGTAACATTAGTGGCTTGTTCGCCTTTGGGGCCTGTAGTGATTTCAAATTCGACGTCCTGCCCCTCTTTGAGAGTGCGATAGCCGTCACCTTGGATGGCCGTGTGATGAACAAACACGTCTTTCCCGTCTTCGGGGGTAATGAAGCCGTATCCTTTTTGATTATTGAACCACTTCACTTTTCCTTTAGCCATTACTTACTCCCTCCTTTTTAAGCGAGAATAGTAAATAACGGCGGAAGAAAACTTCTGCGTTAACCAAGCTGTAGTGCTGCATTTGCTTCGACTCCATTATTTACTTCTCTACAATAAATAAGTATGCCTAAAAACGAAATAAATGTCAACCAGATTATCTAAAATTTAGCAGCGTGCGAGTGTTGTTTATGCTCTTGTTCGTGTCGAGAAAGCGATGGTTCACTTGGCATTCAGTTTTTCCAAAATTCGGACGATTTCGTCTTTTATTTTTGTTAAATTTTCCTTTCGGATTTGGTCAGGGGCCTTGCCATTTAAGGATTGCATTAAGGCTTGATACTGTTGGTCCAATTGATTCTTTTGCGCGGATAAATCTTGGCACTGTTGTGTTAAATCCGCCTGTTTTTGTCCCAAGGCGTTGATCTGATCTTCCTTCTGGGTCAATAATGTTTCGCGGCGGAGCAATTCTTTCGATAACTCCTCAATTTCGCCATCCAAGGGTTTACGGATTTCGGCCTTACGATCTTCGGAGGCTTCCTGGGCGATTTTCAATGTTTCTTTGACGCGCATCAACTCTCGCTCATTTTGCTGGCGCTGGGCCTGCCAATGCTCCCTTTCCTTCTGATGATCTTGCTGATATTTCTCTTTGAGTTTCAATTCTTCACGCAACGTCTGAATTTCTTCCTTTAAGCCTTGGGGGCCCTCTTGACTTTTCCCCGGGGAATCACTTTGCCTTAAACTCCCTTCTAACTCAACATTACGTTTTTTAAGCTTCTGCAGCGATTCAGACATTTTTTTCATTTCATCGTCCAGGCGCTTGACTTCTTCCTGGTAATGGAAAACTTGATTTTGGCACTCAGCAACATGGACCTGCGAAGGCGCCGGCATCAAGGGATTCTCCTGAGCCAATGCTAAGCCCCCCACCACCGCAAAAAAAACACATGCAACCCCGGGAGTTATAACCCCCGGGGTTAATTTTCTACTTTTCATATCGAAGAGCCTCATTGACAAGGTCTGTCACGTAATCCAACCGCGTTTTAAGAAATGTCATTTTAGAATGCAAATTCTTATTTTCGTCCATTAACTGCTGGGCCTTTTGTTGCTCTAATGAAGTTTGATTAGCGAATTGCTGAGAGGATTGCTGCAACGATTGATTGGCCGACTTTAATTCCATGATCGTTTTATTCGCCTCTTCTAAAGCGGCTAACGCGCGGGCCTTTTCATCTTGCAGGATTTTCTTGTCTTTGTCCAAGTTGTTGATCTGGGCATTCAATGTTTGATTCACAAGAGTTAATCCTTCGAGTTGCTTAGCGACATCTTCAACAATCGACGGAAGATTTGGCACCGGCGCGATCGTTGGCGCCAAAGGCACAGGTGAGCTTACGGCTTGCGGCGGCCGGAGCGTTGTCTTGACAACAGCATTCCCAACTTTGATATTTTTGAATTCTGCCTTTCCCAGCGCCTTTTCTTGCGAAGACAATGGATGAAGGGTCGATACTGATGTCGTCGCCTCCAATACCTCCAGGCGCGTGATCGATCGGCCTTGATCAAAAACCTCAACAATATCTCCGGGTTTTAAATTGTAATAATTAAGGTCAGTCGAAGCGATCGAAAAATCGTAATTAACGGAAATGATTTCTCCGATGACACGCTGTTCCTGGGCCCAGCTCGAAGAGAAACTAAAACACAAGACGACGGCAAGAGCGCATAAACGCCGGCAAAAATTTAAAAATAATAAGAGAGAGGATGGCACAATGAATAGGATTTGTTGATAAAATTTTTTAAGGCGGGCTTATTTTATCAAGAGAGTTGCGGTAGGTCAAACTTTTTGACAAATACCATTAAATGCCCGGAAGGACGGCTTTCTTTTCCCGGCCAGAGACCGTGGGGAGTGGGAGCCCACCTTCGCCGCTGTGCCTAACTTGGATATCCACATCGGAATTAACTGCAATAGGTGTTAAACCTACGAAGCCACCGCCTCCGCCGCCTGCTCCTCCGCCAGGAGGCTGGGTATCGTCCCCTGCGGGCAATGAAGATCCTGGTGTCGTTTCATCGCTAATCGAAGAGATGGTTAGATCCTGCCCAGGGATCGTCGGCGCTCCATTGCCACCAGGCAGAAAATTGGGTTGATCACTCAACCCTGTGGATGCGAACGCTTCTTCTTCGGCCTGGAATTCATTTTCTAAAATATCTTCAAACAACTTAGATGTATCATCGGAGGAATTCAGGAAAATAGAACTTTGAATGCGGTTCGACCAAGCATCCATGCGATTGGCATCATCCGTCTTATTTGGCTCAATATCTCCCAGTGCTCCTCCTTCACCCACCATGATTTGGTTGCCCTGGGTCACATCCAATTCCTGCCCCAATGTGTTTTGCACAAAAATCGTGTTCTCCTGGACAAAGAATTGAGCCGTCTTATTATAAACACTTTCCCAGGCAGTTCCGCGCGCGCCGGCAATAGCAACGGGCGTAATGACCTTGAATTCACTTCCGGCGGGGAGTTCCTTGAGCCTGGCAAAAACACGGCCCTGGATCAATTTCACACTGTTAAAAAATTCGCCCAATTGGATTTCTGTATCTGCGCCAATACTAACAATATTTTTCCAATCTTTATCCAACGCAATATCGCAGTAAGCTCCTGGGCCGGTTTTAATTGAGGTTTGCGATGTAAGCGGCGTGCCATTTTGCACAGGATCCCATTCGCCATCGGGACCAAATTTAATAGAAACATCCCCCTCATGGGAAGAAATAATCGGCTGGAAGCCGTCTGTCCCTTGAGCAAAGGCAATGCCACTGATCATGAAAAATAGACATCCCAGGCCAAAAATTCTTTTGGACTTATTCATTTAGTTTCCTTTTCCCGTGGCGTTTGGATCAATGTATGTAAGAAAACATTATCAAGATTGGTAAGTACAAATATACCTTGCAATCAAGGAGTTGTCAAGTTGAGTCCTCAAGTGCTATTGATCGAACTGATGGAACGTCAGTTGATTGATATTATCAGCTTTAAATCCTAAGAGAGGCAAAAGACTTGGCAAGGGAACAGAATTGAAGATAAAAGGCGTCAAACCTTGGATATCGAGCGGTTCCACAGAAGAATTAACGTTCCAGGCAGGGCTCTCTGCGCCTTTCATTTGAATTTCAAGAGGAATATTGTTTGCATTAAGATTGATACCGCCTAAGTCGGTCGGCTTTGCGCCCACCATCGCCGCGTCTTCCTTGCCCCCCGTATCTTCCTTCGATTGCTTCCCTTCATCTCCATTCCCATTTTTAAATTTACCGGTTTTTCCATCGATATCATGGCCGGAATATTTCCCCGACTTGTAGTACCCTTCATATTTTTCCCACTCAGTAAAAGCAGGAGTCCCGGCCGTTGCTTTATCCGCAGCGGAACGACAGATCCTGCACAATTTATGCTTCCCATATTTACGCGTTTCCATCGGCGTCACCAATTTGATCTTTTTTTTGGGAGAAGCTGCCTGGACTTCAGCCGCGTGCTTCCCATCCCAATGCATGATGGCGTCGCCGCCTTTTTTAGTCGGCTCCTCAACCCATAACGCCAAAAAATAAGCCGTATCTCCATCCTCTAAAAGAACAGGATGCTGCATAAAATACGGCGGGCTGGTATTCTCAAAACTCCTAACGATTACGGGTGTGCTCCGTGGTGGCGAAGGCTTTACTACGGGCTCAGAGGATGCAGAAGATGGAATTGTTTCCGAGATAGGAACACGCTGAGAATCCAATCGCGATACTCTATTGGTGACTCTCCCGACCCCTGAGGATGGAGCATTGACCGCAAATCCATCTTTCGCTTGGCGGATCCTATCTTCTAACGGACGCAATTGCCCTTTGATTTGGGGATCTAAAGGTATTTTATGGATATAACCTCTCAAAACCGTACGGACGATCGTATTAACGTCCCGTTGTAAATCCTCAGGGACTTCTTGACCTGCTCCCCGCACAAGATCGATCAGGCTAAAATAACGATTTAAAAGTCCAAACATGGGAGATAAAACCTCTATCCCTGAACTTCCGACCCACAACTTAAACCCTGCCCATAGGTACAAATCCGCTAAATACAATTCTTCTTGTTTCAGAGGCTCGTCCGATCCATTATTGTCCAATATAGTAAAGAGCCTTTTGAGAATAATCATCCGTTTCGGCCCAGTCACCTCTTTCTCCATTTGGCTGCCAAGATTGGCTAATAAATGACCTTTGACCTTGATGTCGTCTTGATTTTCCGAAGCAAATGCTTGAATTCTGGGCAGAAGGCGTTGCCAACGAGGAAGGACACTGTTGGAAAACTCATAAAACGTTCTGTACATATATAAAGTTTTTGCGGCAATAGTGAAATTCCCTGTTACAGAAAATCTTTGATAAGCAGAAAAATCAATAGGGTTCAAAAATGATAGCCGGCTCCCTGCGAGGATCTTAAACGAAAAGCCTAAACTTTCTTTCGAAAGAGTATCTTGAACATCTTGCAATGGGCCTAAAACATTATAAGATGTCGTCGTCATCAGCGTTTTAAAGACTTGTTGCCAAAAAGTCCCCTCGCCTTTATCCCGAGGGACGACAAAAACAAGATCCTCACCGTACAAAGCAACAAACCCCTCCAATGACGTCACTAAATTGTCGACCAAGGCGCGTTTCCCATCTTCGTCCAAAGAGGCATAAAACTTTTCGATATCCGACACTCTCACATCGGTAAGAAGAACATGTTTTCTTTTAATGAAATCATCTTTAACAATTACTTGTAGAGGAATCGCAGGCTGTTCCGGTGCAACTTGTGTCTTTTGATGCAGTGTAATATCAAACAATTCCGCGTCCTCAGAATCTCTTTCTATCCCCAAAGAAACTCCTTCTAATTCTTCAATATTCTGTTCCCAGGCGATCCCAGCTTTAACCAAATATCCTTTCACAATTTCTAACAATTCGCGGTCTTCGAGCCGAGCGTCCGCGCCCAACTTTTCCACCGCCTCACGTAACTGCCTGAAAATGCTCTTCAAGGAATCAACCTGTCGTTGAGTCGCATATTCTGTAATAATATCCGAATTTCTAGGCTGGCGCAGGAGCTCCAACAGAGGCGCGGATGTTTGTGCCACTCTCTCTAAATTCTTGACAAGCGCGGCATCCACATAAAAAGTTACCGCTTCTTGTAAAACAGTTAAAAACTGAGTTAATGTCAATCCTTCTGGAAGGAGCCCTAATACACGCAATCGGCTGATGAATTCATCCGGGGTCAAATCAAAATCAGCTCGCGCTAAAGAAATCCCCTCAACGCGGGGATGAAGAAGATAAACCTGGGTCACGGCTTCTTGGTCTTCATCATACCCTACTAGCGTCTCGGATTCCGAACGCAAAATATTCATTTTGGCCTCCGTACGGTTTCCTTCCGCCATCATAAAATGAAGTTCAGCGCTTCCAGGATCATTAAGAGTGGTCAGGCAAAGTTGGATGTCGGATAAAAGATATGAAACATGTCCCCAGCTTCTTCTAGGAACTTCTGTTGGCTGCTTGAAATGATTTTTTTCATACAATTTCAACACTTCCTGAACGATCTGCGAATAAGAACGATTTAGAACCCTTGTCCGAAAAAGCTGCAAGTTCTTTCCCCTATTTTTTCTTAACGTCTTAATAGCGGGATCAAATTCGGGAAAAATTTCATAAAGCGCTTCAGGGCCGATTTGCTCTTCCTCGCTGCGCCCCAGATTTAACAACTGCAAAAGACGAGAAAACACAACAAATGTCGCTGGAACATTTGCATTAATTCTGCCCTGGTCAATGTCAGCATCGTACCCAATGGAAGTAGCCCGAAAAAATGCTTGTAGAAATAATTTGCGAAAAAGGTCTTTGCCTGAATCAGTTAATTCCCCCGATTTAATTTCTTGAGCAGTTTCAGCCATAAACGCATACATTTCTTTAATCCCCTTTTTAGTCTCCTCCGGGCCTATCCTATCTTCACGGATAAAGCCGGCTTTGATCGTAATCCAGGGATCCAATGCCCCCAAAAGAATCTTAATAGGAATTTCTGAAAATGTCCCATACCGATAGAGAAGATGGTCGGGCAAGGCATCCAAATACTCGTCCAAAACTCTCGTCACCTCTGCTGAACCTGTGATGACGGCTGGGCCCGCTTGTGGCTCCTCTTCCTTTTCAATGTCACCCTCATCTAAATCGATGGCGACACCGTCACCGATGACACCTGCCTTTGGCTCCTTTTCTTTATCTTTTTTTCTTCCATCTTCCTTTCCATGGACATAAACCCCGGCTAAAAATCTCAATAAATGCACTTTACGGAAAAGCCCGATGGTGTCAACAACCGTTAAATGCGTTTTGAATGGCGCGACCCGTAACCCGCGACCGATCGACTGCATAAATTCAATGGTCGAATCTGTACTGCTCCACAACATCACAATATTAATGGCCGGGACATCGATCCCTTCCTTGAAAATATCGACCGCGACCACCACCTGCGGGACCAGCTCTTGAGCAAAGGGGCTTCCCTGGGACCATCGGCCGTTTCTCCAGGCGAAATAGCTATCTTCAAACCGTTGGGGATTTGCTGTTCGGTCCGTTGCTGTTAAACTTACAGCCGTAATCCCCTGTTGGCGAAAAAATCTGGCTAACGCTTGAGAACGTTCAACATTCGGGGCCAAAATTAATCCTCGCTTATCCAACAATCCATGAGAGTACTGATGATAAAGTTTTAGCAAATAAGGGAACCGCTCATCTCGGTAACGCTCCTCTCGATACCGTTCATATAACTCATGGCCCGGGATAATGGGGCCCAAATTATCGGGGTTGATGTCCTCATCTCCCTGATAATAAACCATCGGGACAAGCGACCCCTCTAATCTTCCTCTGCGGATGGGATATTCATAAACGATATTTTGGTCGAATAACCGGATGACACTGACACGATCCGGACGAACTTCAGTTGCGGTAAATCCTAAGAATTTTGTGTCCCAATTTTCCCGCACGCTCTCCTCTTCGATACGCCGATACACGCTTTTAAGAATGGGGGCCGGGACGTGGTGCACCTCGTCAAAAATAACCATGCTGATTTTACGGTCACGCAATAGTCCCTCAATGCGGCCTTGGGAAGCCAGTGATGTTGGTGTTGCAAAAATAACATCGCCCGAAATATCGTTCTCTCCCTCATAGATATGACTTGTCTTAAACTGCCCCGGGAACATCGCGTGAAGCTTTTCCTCAGCCTCGCGCAGGATAATATTGTTGTTAACGAGAAAAACAACGGCGCCCGCCTCTTTCCCGGAACTTCTTAACTTTTCCGAATATTCTTTCATCGTTTGAAAAGCCACGACTGTTTTCCCAGTCGCCGTGGCCATGACATCCAATGCTTTATTGCCTGTTTCAAAAGCCTCTAAATTACTTCTGACCGCCTCTTGTTGATATTTATCCAAGACGATTTTGCCCTGAAAACGCGGATTAAATGGGTCGGCGACCAGCAAGCGGCGCACCGCATATTGCATTTCTTCGATCATCCCTTCTGACCAATTTCCATCCAAGGAAGCAAGGACCGTCATCTCATTGACTTTATTGAGATCAATAATATTCGACGTTTGGATGTCATCTCCCTGGAATATCAAAGCGTACTGAAATTTAACGATTTGGCGAGAAGAAGGGTCCTCTTCCTCGTGCTCTATTAACATGACGGGCTTACCTTCTGCATTTTCTCCGTAAACGATCTTCATTTCTTCAGGCAATATGCCCAATAAAGGCAAGAGGACATTATCGACAAATGTTTGTTGCTCGGCATTTGGCTGATCATATGTTTTGGCTAACTGCGCATCGTCAGAGGTCGATGCCTCTTGTGGGCTTGCTGGGAAGAACCTCGTCCGCTCTATCTCAAAACCATCTTCTGTATGTGCGGCCATCTGAGCCGGGTCAACCGTGTAATTGCTCTGGTCAACAGCTGCCAATACTTCAGTGACTTGACCGATCGTCAACCCACCGGAAAAATATTTACGTCCGACCACATCCTGGGTCTGGGGGTCAACCTCTTCTTTGATAAAATTGTAAACTCCCAAACGAAATGCTTGCAAATATTGTTCATAAACTTTTTCTTTAACGTCCCCTTCCGCTGACTCAATCCCTGCGATCAACTTTTGATTCGTATAAAATTGGTTCAGAAGATTGTCCTTCAGCTTTTTTTTGTACCATGTGGCCAAAATCATGGCACTGTACACTTGGCGCAATTTATCGAAATGCTTGCCTTCGTTGACTTCTCGTTCAAGCTCAGGGATCAATATAGCTCTAACGATTTCTGCAGAAATCTTTTTGTTTTCTTTATTGTCGCTCGCTCCAGAGACGAGAGACGAGTCACGAGCGACATAATCCTCCTCCAACATCACCTTCAATCGGCTTTCAACAATGACAGCCGTGGC
Organism: Candidatus Omnitrophota bacterium; assembly: GCA_020053475.1. GTDB lineage: Bacteria > Omnitrophota > Gorgyraeia > Zapsychrales > Zapsychraceae > JAGVNC01. The sequence continues at coordinate 11,327 of JAGVNC010000025.1, forward strand.
TCCATGCTCATAAACAACTGCTTTTTCCGGTACGACCCAAACTTTATTAAATGTATCTAACGGGATATCGGTTGTCCCATAAAGCTGCCTTGCCTTGGTATAAACTCTTTCCCAAAATTCTTTGCCCAATTCCTTGTCAGGATGTGTTAACGAGGAAGCGAGTTGCTTGAGGATATAATCTTGAGCCAAAAGGTCACGCCCCATTTCCGTAGTGGCAAGCTCTTCAGGAATGATCCTGTCTTTTTCGTAAGGGGAAAGATTGACCCACACATCTTGTTCAGGAATGGTTAATCCTGCTAAGAAATATTTGATCATCTTGGTCGACTCAGGCCTTAAGGTCTCTTTTTTTAGCTTAGAGTCACCTGGGTCAACAATAAAATCAATTTGAAAAGGGTCCTGTGGATGAACAATCAGCCCTTTCAATAAAGGCGGGACGTACAAAAGGCTGGCATTAATAGGAGTCGCAGGAGCAGGCAATTCCATCAAAACCTGGGCTGAAACTTGAGGCGGGAATGGAGTAAAATTAGCCAGCAAAGCCAAAATTAACAGGCCACGGCTTAAGCGAGAAAAAACTCCGGCAGAACGATATCGTTGAAGAACTCTTTGATTTCGCATATTGTTGAAACTCTTAATATTAAGATTACTAGCAAAGTATAAAATATTAATGAATAAATAACAAGCCGCCTTGGATTTATCGAATTGTAGGGTCAAACAGGCTAAATTCGCTGGAGGATGATCAATGTGCAGTCATCGTGTTGCGGGACGAAACCGGAAAATTCACCCAGAGCGCTAAGGATCGTTTGCAATGTGGCTTTTGCATCCAGAAGGATTGTTGCTCTTAAAATGTCTTCCAGCCGTTCGCTGCCAAACTCCTCCCCCTTCTCATTACGCGCTTCGGTGACACCGTCCGTGTACAAAACAATTTTATCATTTGTTCCAAGATGGATCTTTTCTTCAGAATAAACGCTCGGCAAAAAGACATTCAAGGGCATTCCGTCCTTAGGAGAAATCCGCTCAACGGTATTGGCCTGCGCCCTGACCCAGAGTGTCGGCGAGTGTCCCGCGCTGGACAAAGAGACCGTTTGAGCCGCGGCTTCATAGACAAGATAGGTGGCTGTCACAAAAATTACCCGCTGTTTATGTTTATGCATTTCTCGGTTTAGACTAGCCAGCAACTGTGCCGGCGAGGTTTGCGCTTCGGCCAACAGGCGAAACATAGTGATCGTTTTAGCCATGACAAGTGCGGCGCCGACCCCCTTGCCGGAAACATCGCCGATAAAAACACCCAATCGCCCCTCTTCCAAGCGGGCAAAATCATACAAATCGCCACCCACTTCTTTGGCCGTTGACATTTCTGTGGCCACTTGCAACCCCGCCACGTGCTCCACCGGATCAGGCAGAAAACTCTCCTGAATATTTTTAGCAATCGACAGTTCCTTTTCAACTAATTCCCGGCGTTTGTTCGCCTGGATGAAAAACATAATTGTCAATGTCGCATACGTCAACAAGACCAAGCGCACGGGATAAAAAAAATCGACCCACAATCCCCCCAGATTAAAAACCAAAATACATACAGTAAAAAAGACACCAATCACCCCACCCGTAAAAACCAATGTCCCAAAAGGATTCTCTTTCCAGCGCCAGGCGACAACCGACACCAGAACCAACAAAACCAAGATCACCAGGCTGTTCGTTTTGGCATCGATACGAAAAACATAATCGTTTTGGATGATGCTGTTAAAAATATTGGCATGCAACCCAACTAAGGGATAATCATTTTGCACCGGGACCGGCTGGATATCGGTTGTCCCCGTTGCCGTCAATCCAATAAAACAAACAGCATTCTTGAAACCTTTAAGATTAATGGGGGGCCGTTTCCCTTGAGTATAATCTCGGAAAGCCTTCAATACCTCGACGTAGGAATAGTGGCGAAATGTTTTTCCCCAGGGCCCGGCAAAATTCACCAACAGGGACTCTCCTTTTGATACAGGAATGCGTAATTTCCCATCGATGACTAGCATCTGGCCATCAGTTCGGACATCCTCGAGGGGCAAACCCAAATAATCCGTCGCCATTTTTAAAGCAACCTGCGGATGCGTGTTGACTTTATCTCTAATCAATAAAGGAACCCAACGCGTTTTGCCATCGATATCACGAATGGAATTAATGTGCCCCGTGCCTTTGGCAGATTGGCGCAATTCGTCACGCAATCCGGCAACATAGCCTGTCGAGTAAACCAACCTCTTGGGGGAAATCCCCTCCCCCACGGCCAAGACGTAGGGCAAATAGACTCTTCCCGACTGCGTCAGCGATTGGGCGAAAACAGCATCGTCCGGACTGGAGTCGGTAAAAATAAAATCAAAGAAAATTTGTTTGGCGCCTAGCTGCGTCAAGACATCAACTAAGCTGGCGTGAAAATCCCGCGGCAACGGCCAATAGCCTAATTCTTTTAACGTCGGATCGTCAACTTCAATGACAATAATGTGTTTGTTGACAGGCTGAAGGGCGCGCCAGCGAAAACGCAAATCAAGCGATGTATTTTCTTGGTAATCAAACGGCTGGAACAGCGCTAAGGCGAGGACGGCCGTCAGAAGGATCCCCAACGACGCCCACCTGACAAGACGCCTTCTGACCGACAAGGAGGATAAAGAAAAGGGCAGCGGCATAAATGAACTATTGGGGATCAAAAATTGACGAACGCTTCTTCTTGGGAATTATAAATGGGAAAAAGTTTGTCGAGACGCGTGACTTCAAAAACATTGCGCACTTTCACAGGCAATTGCACCAAGCAAAGTTTCCCGGATTTGTCCTGAAGGCGCTGGAACAACTCCACACACGTAGCCAAGCCGGAGCTGTCAATATAGGAAATCTTCTGAAAATCCAGCATAATTTTTTGTGTGCCCTTTTTCAGCAGATCATCGAAGGCTTTACGCAACTGCGGAGAAGATTCAAGATTGATCTCTCCCTCTATCGTCACAATCGTGACGCCTTTTGTTTCGCCTAATTTAATCTGCATTCTATCCCTCCCTGTCCCGCCTTGGGCGGGGCTTAATCATTAGTTCAACAATTTCGTCATGCGCAGGCAACGGCTGTTCTTCTCGTAAACGGCGCGGTCCATCAACTTTTTGATTAAATAAACGCCTCGTCCGCCGGGCTTGTTTAAGTTTTCTTTGAGCGTCGGATCGACGCTATGATCAAAATCAAATCCCTTGCCATGGTCCCAGACCGCAATCTCGATACGATCGGGATGTTTGATTAATTCGACATTGATCTCTTGGTGAGGGCGGCCTTGGTTCCCGTATTTAACAGCATTAATAAATGCCTCTTCAAAACACAAACGGATATCAAACAGATGGGATTGGGTGCATTTCATGCCATCCAATTGTTTTAAAATCCTGGCGCTTGCTTCACGCACGCGTTTCAAATTGGAAGAAAAGTGGAACTTCATGCACCCCGTGGATTTCATTGGTTCATTGTAATAAAAAAATATTCCATTTGCAATATTAATTAAGACGACGATCGGACATTCTTACCCAAGGAGGCCACTGCCCAAACCGACCCTTAAAAAACATGCCGAGAGAACAACGTTGGCGAAGTAAGCGAAAATGTGAATTTCGGCCGAGACCCAACGAATGGAAGTAAGTTCTAAAAAAAGAGGCAGCCCGTTATTCAAAGAGACTGCCTCAAAGGACACATCTAACTATTTCTTGCAACAACTACTTGCCCCGCAACATCCGCACGCTTTAACCCCGATAAGAAGAAAAGCTGCACCGACGAGGGTAACAATGAGCTGTTTGTATCCAAACCCTTCTGTGCTTCCTAGCCCCATCCAATCAGCACCCAGCCCAAGGACGAGCAGAACAACTCCTAAGGCCGCCCAGGTTTTCCCAGCCTTCTTTTTCTTTTCATCAACTTTGTGTTCTTCGTTCATTTCCCCTCCTTAGGAAAGTCGCCAGTCGCTCGTCCCGTGAAAGGCTTCGCCTTCCCGGGATTTAATCTCTGAAATCGCTAAGCGATTTCAGAGGATCACCGGTCACCAGAAAAACTGGTCACTGGCCGCAGGCGACTGTCAACCATCATTTTATCGTCCCATTAAATTATCGTTCCCGCAGTTTGGTCAACAGGCGCAAAATTTCCAAATACAACCAAACCAATGTGACGAGCAATCCGAACGCGCCGTACCATTCCATGTATTTAGGCGCGCCGGCACGTGAGCCTTGTTCGATAAAATCAAAATCCAGCACGAGGTTAAGCGCGGCGATGATCACGACCACAACGCTAAACCCGATTCCGAAAATCCCACTGCTGTAAATCATTGGGATGCGCACACCGAAAAAACTTAAAATAAAACTGACGAAATAAAATAAGGCGATCCCCCCCGTCGCGGCAAATAATCCCATGCGGAAATTATCCGTGACGCGGATTAAGCCGGATTTGTACACCAAAAGAAGCGCAAAAAGTGTACCAAACGTCAAACCGACGGCCTGACCGACAATCCCCGGATACGCCCTCTCGGTAAAAACAGAAATGCCGCCCAAAATGACGCCTTCCAAAAGAGCGTAAATGGGAGCAGTCACCGGAGCCCATTCCTTTTTAAACACAGTGACCATCGCCATAATGAACCCGCCAATTAACGCCGGCCAAAACCACGCTGACAATCCGGCGGGATTGTTCCAAATTCCATAAGCGCTCATCGCGACCAAAACCAACAAAAGAATGGTTTTGTTCACGGTCCCTTGGATGGTCATCGCCTGCGCTGGATCTAGCGCCTGCGCGTCAAACGCATGATCATTTAACACTGGATTCGAGGTACGCATATATTTTCTCCTTTGAATGAGCCTATGGTTGTAAGGTTATAGGCCTAACCATCCCACTTAAAACCATACTCGCTTCTAAAACCTCTACATTGAGACTTTTTATTACAACATTTGAAGCTATTATATCATAAAATTTATTTACTGGCGCCAAATAAGCCGGTTAATGCGCTCCAAATCTTTTTCCCTTTGCGGATCCGGATGGCGCACGGCGCATCTTTAAAAATACTTCCCGCGATTTCCGCACGGTAATATTCCAAACACTGAGCACAAACTCCATCCTTCTCTTGCCACTCCGGATGATCGTGCTTAATGAGCTGGGCGATGTGACGTTCCGTGTGGTCTTTCAGTTGAATCAAATCCCCATTGACCTTTTGCTGACAAACACTGCATGAATATTGCATATATTCCTCCCTGTAAATCCAAAACTCAAGATACAAAACATTTCAATTTTAAATTTTGGATTTTGAATTTATTTAAGGAACAAAACAGCCACTTTGTGCGCAGGCCAGAATTAATCACGCCAGACATAAAGCAGAGATGTTAATCCAACCCCAACGACATACAACCAAAGAGTACTATTAACAAAATAAGGATAAGCGATCAATCCGATCCCAATCAACATCGGTTTGAAACTTTGCATTTTTTTCCCGTAAATAAAGGCGATCGTGCCGATGCCTCCAAAGATGACCCAGGCAATGATCTTGGCAACAGGAAACCCTTGGGATGTATCCACCCCGTATGTAGAAAGGACCATCTGTTTTTGGTCAGGACTTAAACTACCAAATCCTTGTAATGTCGTTGTTAGGCCATCAGCATTAACCGGCTGAGCACCCGCCTGAGGGATAGCAACGAATAAGAGAAAAATACTTAATAGTATTTTAATATTCATTCTTGGCATAAATTCACTATATCTAGAATCTAGGTGGTGTCAAGCAACAAAAGCGGTAAATACCCTCCCGTCCGCTCCGACCATGAGCTTGTACTGATCGCAGATTGCCCAGCGTGGTGAAATGTTGGTTCTGAATATCCAATGATCAAAGAAATGCTCCAAGCCACAATAAAAATTGCGAAAAACGATGATTGCGGTGAAAAGCGATAATTACGGCAGAGAATAACGGATAAAAATGGCGTCATTGTCGGCGCTAGGGCCGCGCTCGACCATGAGCTGATTTTTGTGCAGTTTATCATCGGCAATGCGTACCTCATCAACGTAACCGGTGAAGCCCGCGCCCCACGCGGGATTAAATCCAATCCAAACATGATCATCCGTATCGGGGAAGACTGTGCCGACATTGGGGTTATTGACGGTTTCATGGACCACTTCGCCATCAATCGTCTTTAGATAAAAATCAACATTTTGGCTATTGCGCTTCCACGTGACGGCCAGATAATTCCACTCCCCCCAACTGACCGCTGCCTTACTTTTCCACGACCACCAGATATTATCTTTTTCGTAAATGCCAAACTGAAGCTTGTTATCACTTGTGATCCTCATCCAATAATTGCCGGGCTTCCAGCTTGTACGCTTTGTAATCAAAGGAGCATAATTGATAATGGCCCCGCCCGTGGGATAAAACCACCCTTCCAAGGTCAATCCCTGCCCTACGGTAATATTCCCCAAATCCACTCCTTGAGTTTGAGCGGCGTCCAACTGGATCAATTGACTGTTACTTTTGGCCTGAGCGATATTTTCAATGCCGACAGGAGTTACCGGTTGGTTCTCCGCTAAATAAGCTTGATACGCAGCTAAAGGCGCCGGGCATTTGGCGTCGCTGGATTCAAAACGACATTCCTGCGTCTTGGGATTTAGCGCGGCATTATCCATGAAATCCGTGAATATGCCGATAATCTTATTCCCCGAGGCAACATGAGGAAGTGCCGTTGAATACGTGTAACGGTCATGATATGGTGTCTGGGAATATTGATTAACAGGGTCCCACGTCTTGCCGGTATCCGTGCTCTTTTGCAATTGGTGATAAATATTGTCTTTTTCGCCGAAAGCATATAAAGTCCCCGAGCTCTTCCCTTTAATCAAACTGACATGAGGGCCAAACCCATCCATTTTCTTGACGATATCCGGAGATTCTTCACCGAGCTGAAGACGGGCATAAAACGTCCCTGGATCGTCATTGTGATCCAGTAAAGGGTTATTCGAGTTTGGCCACGCCGTAAAATAGATAATATGGACATTTTTATCAACCGCCATCAAACTGGCTCCCCACGCATTTGCTTTATTGACGCTGACATCCGTCCCGCCTTTGGTGCAGAAAAAATCGTAACTGGGCGGCGCGACCCCGGGGGTGAATATAAAACAATCATCGGCTTTAAACGGGATCGTAATTTTCTTCCCGTCACTGCGCTTCCACGTATTCCCGCTATCGTTTGAATACATGTACAAGACTTTGGCCCTTAAGTAATTGTTTGGATCACCCGTCGGCCAATAATGAGGATTATAAATCATGTTGAGCCGATTGACCCCTGGCTGATAATACAGCGAATGATAATGCGCGTCCCAATATGGGCCCGTTGCTTGGTTGCCGCTGGACTGGACTAAAATTTTATTGCTGAGCTGATTAAGAGGATTAGAATCGGTAGCAATTTGAGGCGCGCTGGTCGAAGGTGTGTAATTAGCGTTGAGTGTGGCCAAATGCACGTTCCCCTGAAAATCCCGTCGGCTCCAAAACAATTTATTGGCGTTAGGATTGTATGCCAACGAAAATTCTGTCGAGCACGTATCGCTATCATATTGGATATCGACTTCTTTCTGCAAAGATGTCCCCAATGAAACATAACGCAAATAATGGCAGAGCTGAGAACCGTTATCATTTTGCGTAAAGACCAAATGAAGTTTATTATTCTTATCAGCCAGCATGGCCGCCGGTTGGACAGTTTTGTAGCCGGTCGCGATTATTTTGGCATTATTTGTTTTAGGATCGAAACGGTAAATGACCGCTTCCCCCTTATCTGCATAAGAAGCGAAATAAACCTCTTTAATCTCAGCCATATGTTGATTAAACGAACCGAATGTCGGGGCAGGATCGTGGCCGGTGTTTATGGCCATGGGTTCAACGAGGATTTGCTGAGCCCCAGACCGCTGGACAACGGCAAGCCCAAGGCCAGTCAACAGCAAACCGATGAATAGATATCTAGCTAGTAAGGGGTTTTTCATGACGATTCTATTAGGATTCAATTGTTAAAGAAAGTATGCCATACGAAGAGAGATAAAAGCAAATCGAGAAGAATATTCGTGTTTAAAACCAGTGATGATAGGGGAGGATACTTACGGATTTGTGATTGGATTTTTGATCGATTTTACCAAAAAATACCCAACCACGATAAATGTAATAATCGGAGTGACATATTCAGGGATGTGATAACCGAAGCTATGCAAAAGCATAATGACGCCTAAACAAAAAATTGAATACATGGCGCCGTTTTTTAAATAAGGATAGCGACGGATCTGGTCCACGCCTTTGATCGTTAGCTCACGAACGACAAGGGCCCCCACTCCGTTCCCTAAAAGGATCAAAGGAACAGACATGGTAAAGGCGAATGCGCCGATCACGCCGTCGATCGAGAACGACGCATCCAAGACTTCCAGATAGAGCAATTTGCTGATGTCCGTTAAGTTGCTTTTGGTTTTCATTCCGGCCTCGACACTGGCGGCATGTTCTTTAAATCCGTGGGTGATGAAAAAGATGCTGGCACCCATGGAAGCGGCAAACCCCATCATGGGGTCGATCTTTAGCGCATACCAAATGACAACCGTTAACAAGATCGACACAAGCGCATAAAACCATCCGCCCTGTTTATGGAAAAATTTCTCCGAGGGCAGACCAAAATTTTTGGGCTCAAGAAACAACCAATGCAGGAAAAGAAAGACAAGAAAAATCCCCCCGCCGATCAACAGGATCGGGGCTGATTGCTCTAATGTTTCCGCCACGTGCGGATCGTTGCTAAAAGTGGCTGTCAACGCCCCCCACATCCCCAACGATGGATTGGCGAACCAAACAATCAGCCAAGGTAAAAGCCCGCGGACTAAAAACACACTAAAGAAAATCCCCCAAATCAGAAACCATTTACGCCAACGTACCGACATCGTTGCCAACACGTCCGCGTTGACGACCGCGTTATCGAGGCTGGAAACAATCTCAAACACGCACAATCCAATGATAATCAATAGACCTGAAAGCATGTTTCTCTCCTGAGATTAACGCAAATATTCGATTTCAGATAATACCACATGCCCCCTAGAAAACAAAGCCCAGTTTTTCTAAATTATGGTTGTCAACAACGCTTTAATTTGTTAAAAATGAGTAGTGCCGGAACAAAAAATATCACTCCTGCGCGCTTATCCGCGCTGCTGGGATGTCCCCTTGGTTTTACTGACATCCATCGTTCTCCTTATTTTAGGACTTTGCCTGCCGGTCATTACGCTTAAAGAACTCGTCTTTTGGAAAACCACATTCTCAGTATGGGCAGGGATCGTAAGCCTGTTCCAAGAACGTCATTATTTTCTGTCCTCGATTATCTTCCTGTTTTCAATTATTTTCCCAATCGGTAAATTGACGGTCCTTCTGAACTTATGGTTTGTCCCCATGCCTCAACCCCGTCGAAAATTCTTCATTCACTGGCTAAGTGTCTTAGGGAAGTGGTCGATGCTGGATGTGTTTGTCGTTGCGGTCATGATTGTCATTACAAAAATTTCCGGATTCGCCAGCGCGGACGCCCGCATCGGGATCTATTTCTTCGGCGCCTCCATCCTTCTTTCCCTTCTTGTCACCGAACGCATTGAACGGTTGATGAAGAATCCAAAATAAGAACAGCGCCTCATGCTTGACACAAGGCGCTGCTCTTACAAACAATTTTATCTGCTACTCCCCACTACCACCCAAGTCAATCGGGAACGTCACAACATCAACGAACCCCCCTCCTTTAGCAAACTTGATTTAATGTCAAACTAAAAATCGTAAAAGGCTAACCAAAAAATACATCAACGCGGAAATGGCCGCCGCACAAGGGATGGTGACAATCCATGCCCAGACAATCCGTTGGGCAATCCCCCAACGGACGGCACTGAATCGTTTCACAGACCCTACCCCCATAATGGACCCGGTGATGGTGTGAGTTGTACTGACGGGAATCCCGAAACTTGAGGCAACAAATAAGGTTATGGCCGCCCCCGATTCTGCGCAAAAACCATCAACGGGCCGGAGCTTAGCCACGCGCTGCCCCATCGTTTTAACGATCCTCCATCCCCCAAACATCGTTCCCAAAGCAATGGCCATGTAACAGGCGACGATCACCCAAAATGGGACATAAAATGTTTCTCCTAAAAGCCCCGCGCTAAAAAGTAGGCTCGCGATAATCCCCATGGTTTTCTGCGCATCGTTGCCGCCGTGGCCCAAACTATAAAATGCCGCTGATATTAACTGCCCTTTTCTAAAAAAGTGATCGACCTTCTGAGGGACACTATTACGAAACAATCC
>JAGVNC010000042.1 GCA_020053475.1 Candidatus Omnitrophota bacterium
ATAGGGATCAAGGGGGCGGTTGAAGCCTTGCTTTCGGAGAGCGGTTCGTTGATTGAAGATGCACGGACCAACAGCCTTATTGTCACCGATCTTGCCGGCCAATTCCCTTTAATTGAACAAACCATTGCCCGCCTTGATATCAGGACTCCCCAGATCCTCATTGAAGTCGAGATGCTTGATATTTCTAAAACAACTGCTGATTTAATTGGGATTAAATATGGCAATACACCGCTGGTATTTACGGGAGGATCGAAAAATGTGGGATGGCCGTTGATGAATGATAAGGATGCCCCATTTTCGGGGGAGACGTCGGAATTTGCTAAAAATCCTGCCATCGGGAATTTATCTGCCAAAGGCTTATCGATGACTCTCAACTTTATCCGCACAGCGACCGATACCAAAAATTTGGCCCGGCCGCGGATTCTCACGCTCAACAACGAGACGGCTGAGATTTCGATCAAGACCGACGAAGCCATTGGGATTTCCTCAACAACAACCGCCGCTGAAGGAACAGGGACGACCGTCGCCCAAGCCGAACGCGTGGAAACAGGTGTTTTCTTACGTGTCACCCCTCAGGCCAATGTTGACTTAGGAGAAATCACGATGGCAATTGAACCACGTGTCATCCAAGCTAGGGCGGGAGGGACATTCGGCCCGTCCACTTCTTCGCAAACATTTAAGGACCCTGAAGAACGCGGGACTAAATCCATCTTGCGCGTCAAAGACAGCGACACGATTATTATCGGGGGGCTTTTGCGTACCGACGTGACAGAAACAAAAACCCGTTTGCCTTTCCTGGCTGATATTCCTTTTTTGGGGGCCGCTTTCCGTCATAAAGATTTAAGCGAGCAGGAACGGGAACTCGTTATTTTTATCACGCCCCACATTGTCAAAGACGATTCGATCCCTCAAGTTTCTTCCGCGGCCAGTGCCAACACCCTGACAGAAGCCCGCGAACAAGACATTCCCGCGCAACGGTTACAATCGATCAACAAAGAACTGTCCTATTTTGAAAAGAACAAACTTTAATTATGGCGCATTTAAAATTAGGTGAAGTCTTAGTTCAGCAGGGGCTCATTACCGAAGAGCAACTTAAAACGGCCATTGCCTCTCAACAACGCAACAAAGGCCGGATCGGGGAGACCTTGGTCAAGCTGGGCATCATTACCGAAGAGCAAATGGCCTCTGCCCTAGGGTCCCAGTTGGCCTTGCCGTTTTATTCCTCCGAGAATGCCGATTTGTTGAAACCGCAAGGCGATCAGGATTTGGAAAAGCTCGTTCCGGCGGACTTTGCCAAAAAAAATAACTGTTTGCCTCTCTCGAAACATCTTCATTCCTTGACATGCGCCGTTGATGATCCATTAGATTTTCTTAAAATCGACAATCTTAAGCGCCTGACGGGCTGTGAAATTAATCTTGTCATTGCCACTCCCACCGCCTTAAAAAAAGCGATTACCGATTTTTATTTCTCGGAAGGGGAAGGGAAAATTTCCATGTTAGACGCGGCCGTGGAGAGGACTTATTCCACATCGTTAAAACATGATGATAAAATCGTCATGTCCTCAGAGAGCCACCAGGCGTCGGCGGAATTGAGCCTGGATAAGCTGATCGAAAAGGCGGGGGAAGCGCCTGTCATCAAGCTGGTGGATCTGATCATCCGTCAAGCCATCGATGAGCGGGCCAGCGACATTCACATCGAGCCGTTTGAAAACAAAATTATTTTGCGTTACAGGATCGACGGCCATTTGTATAAAATTCCACCTCCGGCCCCGCATTTGCATTTACCGATTGTCTCGCGGATTAAGATTTTATCGAAGTTGGACATCGCTGAGAAACGTTTGCCGCAGGACGGCGCCATTTCCGCGAAATTGGAAGACCGCAATGTCGACTTGCGCGTTTCCACCGTGCCGACGGTGTGGGGCGAAAAAGTAGTCTTGCGTATCCTTGATAAAGCCGCGGTCCCTCTGCAATTAGCTAGTTTAGGGTTCGATCCAAAACAAATTGAACAGATGAGAAAGGCCCTGGCTTCCCCGTACGGCTTATTTTTCGTTACCGGGCCGACGGGAAGCGGTAAATCCACGACGCTTTATTCCGCGTTGTCGGAAACCATTGACCCGCACAAAAATATTCTGACCGTTGAAGACCCCGTGGAATATAAAATCGAAGGGATCAATCAGGTGGCTGTCAAGCCGGACATTGGATTAACATTTGCCACGGCCCTGAAAGCTTTCTTGCGTCAAGATCCGGACGTGATCATGGTGGGGGAGGTCCGGGATTTAGAAACAGCGTCCATCTGTATCCGTGCCGCCTTGACGGGGCACTTTGTTTTAAGCACGCTCCACACCAATGACGCGGCCTCCGCGATCACCCGTTTGATGGACATCGGCATTCCTAATTATCTTTTAACTCCATCATTAACATTGATCCTGGCTCAACGGCTGGCCCGTAAACTTTGCCCAAAATGTAAAGAGCCCTACGAGCCGAATCCCGCTCACCACGGCAACATCAAATTCAAGAGTGATCTGATTTATCGCGCCAAAGGATGCGAAGCGTGCAATAATAGCGGCTATAAGGGAAGAATTGTGGTGGGTGAAGTTTTAGTTGTGGATAATGACGTTCGCGCCATTCTGTCCCGAAACGGGACGTATGCCGAAATCAAAGACGTCGCCCGTAAAAACGGCATGTCCACATTGTTTGATTCGGGCCTTCGTTTAGTGGAGCTGGGCTTAACAAGTTTTGAAGAAGTCATGAATGTCACGGTAGAATATTAATGCCTAAATTTTCCTACGTCGTCAAAGACCAAGAAGGCAAGACCTACAAAAACGTCATCGATTCCGTGGGAAAAGACACGGTTGTTGAGAAGCTCCAG
>JAGVNC010000065.1 GCA_020053475.1 Candidatus Omnitrophota bacterium
GGGTGAATGCCTATCTCAACAATTTGGAGAGATTATCAAGTGAACAGGTCAAAGAAAAAATCCGTAAAGATGCGCAAAAAGTCAAGGACCAGTGGTTTCAGGAGGACGCTTCGTATTTCGCTTACATCGTTGGCACGGTACTTTTAGTGGTTCTCATTCTCGGAGTTTTGATGAGGTTGAGAAACCATCCAACGACAAAAAATCGTAGAGGAGAACGGGGCGAGGTGATCAATGTTTTCCAAGGAGAAAAGCCGAGAATGGGGACCGCTGTGATCAAGGAAGCCCATCGTCGGCGAAAAGAAGCCCGATTCAAAGAAGAAGCGATGGCGTTGATCGCTCAATTACGCGAATTGGTCCAAAAGGCGGAAACGGAAAAGAATCCTCGAAAACGGAAAGCCTTCGTGGCCCAAGGCCAGCGATTGGTCGATTCTTATCAAGAGGATCAATCCCGGGCCAAGCAATTGAAACAATATTTAGCCATTAATGAATTTCAGCAGTGGTGGTATGAGTTGACGCAACGGTTTAATGAAGTTTTGGGGACACAGGGTCACGGCCTCAACCGCGAATTATCTGTGGTTAATAAAATCAGTTCGTTTATCATCGGGCCATTGTCGCAGTTAAGGGCCGGGCTCGTCAGCGCGGAACGTGAGTTGTATGGGAATCCTCAAAACGCCCCTCAATATTTTGCCCCGGTTTGGAAATTTGTTTTAGAACGGGTGATGACCCCGGAAGGAAAAAAGTTTTTGCGTTCTCCGAAGGCCGCGCCTTTGTGGGAATTTTTGAAGGGACGGCTGGTGCAGGGATCGGGCGTCAATTTGTTGGACATGGATGCGCAGGGGCGGGCCGCTTATTTAGATCGATATAATGGGCACAACGGGCACAAAGCGAAAGAGGGGCCTTCTTCTATCGGCGAAGACACCGCCCGGTCGCTGGCCGCCCCTCGGAATTGGTATCAATTCTTAGGCGTGGTCCATCATGAATACGGCCATGCGATTTTGGGCGCGCTGGTTGGATTGAACGTGAAGCCTGATCCGCTGCACGAGATGCCTCAGTCGAGAATTACAGGAACGTTTTTATTTGGTAAGTCCGTTGGAAAATTAAGAGAGTCGATATTTCTTCTAGGCGGGATTTTGCCGGTGGTCCCGGTCGTCACAGGGCTTTTGATTTGGTTTGTCGCTTCACCTTTATTGTTTCCGGCTCAAGCCGCCCTTTGGGCCGTGTGGGGGATTTTCATCATCGGGCCGTTTTTATACGATGCGTATTGGAATTTTAAATTACGCCGTGATTCTTTGAGTAATTATGCCCGTTTGCTTCAGCTTTGGGAAGTGCAGGTTATTGACCAGCCTAATGTTGCTTATTCTTTAGTTCCTCCTGTGAAAGAGAAGAATGGAGATGATGACGACGAGGCTGAGGCGATCCGGCAAAGTTTTGCCGCCTCAAAGGAGAACCCGTTTGAAGAGTTTGTTAGCGTGGATGCCGAAATCGTGGAGGTCATCCGGCCGGCAACAAGAGAATTAGGCCAAACAGCCCGAGTGAAAGAGGTCATTCATGGGACGGCTTTGGCGGCCATCCGGTCAATTGTGTACATGCGAAAGGCGCTCGGAAGGATCGCCGAACTCAGCCGGATCGGCAGTGATCGCGTGCTGGAAGTCGTGCGCCGCTATTTTCGGCGTGTCAAAACATTGTCCGTTCGCATATCCGCCGGTGAAGAGAAAATTTTGGATCGGTTGCTATTTTACGTCAATGAAAAATTGGGGATTGGAAAAGGCGGAAACCCAGGGGTCCACGAGTTAGAAGCTTCCGCGGCCCTGTTGGAGATCATCTCGGCTTTTGGCGAATCTCATTTGGAAGGGATGAACTCGCCCATCCTTTGGTCGCAGAAAGGGGGGATCCGTAAACTTCCCATCGGCATGCTTTGGGAAAAATTCATCGTCAGCCCGGCGATCGCCCAAAAATTAGACGAAGATTTCCAAAATGTCGTCGGTGTCCGAAACCGGATTTTGCGGATCCAGGAATTGACAGGCATGGAGATCGGTCGGATGCGCATTGCATTACGATATCACGACGACATGAAAGGCATTATTTTGGACCTGGTTCGCTTGGGGGTTGATTTTGGACCTGGGGGCCGGGCGTTAATGCCGTTCATCACATCTGAAAAGCCGTCTTCAGAGGCAAAAGAAAAGATTGAGCGGTTCTTTCGACGAATAAAAATAGATCTAAAAGGTAGGACTTATTTGCATCGGGGGAATGTTACCATTTTGAGCCACGGAGAGATCTCCGTCCAGGGATTGGATTTCTCCAATGATTTAGACATGATGATCAGCCGGACCAATTCAACCAATATTAGCATTAATTTCGGATGGACAAAGGCGACGGGTGCAAAAATGTTTGCCCGATTAATCCAAAAAGGATTCGGGCAAGGGAATTATGTGAGGCCGCGCCTCCGCAAATTGTTAGAACAATTTGACATTATTCCCCGTCAAAGGCCCCGGATCCCCGGCAGCGAGGACAAAGATTTTCGCGTCCCGGGCAAGTTCATGGACGACACGTTTACAGAGCAAGATTCTATTCCTGGCCATGATTTTGTGATCACGATGGCCGCCGTCAAAGACAACCCGTTTATTAAAACAGCAACATTGAGGACAAAAGCCGGTAGCCCCGGGATTCCAGGAGCTCGGTTTATCGACGATCCTCAGCAAGCTGAATTCGGCCATGTCGTGGTCCACGTCCTGGAAATCGACGGCTATTCCGGCCGGGTGGTCGTTTGGAGATTATCTTATAAAACAAAATTGCAGGAATTATTAGGCGAGTATCGAGAAATTTCACGGGAATTTCCTTGGGACAAACGCAGGATTGAACTGGCGTTTTCGATCGGGACCATTTACGGGCGTTACGGTAATTTCAACGAAGCCGTGTCCTATTTTGATGAGGCGATTGAAGTGGCAATCCAACGCGGAGAATCTTATTCCGTCAAGAATTTAAGAGCGGCCCGTGATACATTCCTGGGATGGGATTCCCTGATCAACGGAAGTATTCCTGGCAATAAAGCTCGAAGAGACGCGGTCCGTTATTTTGAACGGGCGTTTGATCAATTTGATGCGTCATTTGCTCCGCAAGCTCATATCAAATATGGCGTTGGAAAAGTATTGGCGATCATTCATGAAACAGCGGGTGATGAAGAAATGACGGCGTTTGGAAAATTGAAAGAAGAGGATGAAGAAAAAAGAAGGGGATTAGAAAAACAAATGTCTCACAATGCAGCGATAGCGTATGAAACAGCCCTCAAATATGATCCCGATAATATTATTCTGATCACCAAGGCCGTTAACGCGTTATTGGCCCCAGCGGTCAAAGAATATAATCAATGGGTCGATCAATTTGTCTCTGAACATGCCCAGGAGCCACCCGTCGATCTCCGTTGGCAGGAAATACGCAGGCTTTATTTGGAGCACAAATTGTATGGCCTAGCGAGGGCCGGCGCTGTCTTTACTAATTTCTTTTTCGCGACCGCCGCTTCGGACATTGATCCGGACAAGCATTTGGATTACATGATTGCTTGCCGGGAATATCAGGAAATGATGGAGGCCTTGGATAGGGAAGATCTTGTCAAGGAGACAGGGGAGGGTCCCGTGGCTGATCGAATTATCGCTTATCGGGAATCCGTTAATTTAAGCGTTCATCCATTATTGGATTTGGGACTATTATTCATTCCTCTGGTCCATCTCAACGCGGAAAGGGTCCGGGCGAAAATCGAGGAGTTCGTTCGAAGCGCCTTCATTGTGACTTCCGAAGCTGAACGGGAAGTGGGATTGGCCTTAAAAGCTTCCTCAAGAACACCCGTAGAAGCCCTGGACGAGCGTATTGCGTTATTGGAAGTGGTCACAAAAGAGCGTATTCAATTTCCCGAAACACAACATCTTTTTATGGCGCTTGGGTTGGCCTATTTCCGTAAAGCCTTGATTTTAGCTAATTTTAGTATGGATTATCAAACGGTCCGTAAGTATTATCGTCGGGCTATTTTAAGCTTTAAGCAAATTCAGAAACGTTACCGAGGGGCCACTCCTTATTTTGCTCAATTGCGTGTTATTCAGGTCCTGATTACGTTTGGGGCATTAGAAACAGATAATCGTGTTCTGAGAAAAGCAAGACAAGAATTGGCAAAGCTTATCAAGTTGGATCGGATTGAACGCATGGGAACTATTGGAGGGGATAAAGGGACTCTCACTCCTGAATTGGCCCTCGGCTTGGCTGTTTTTATGATTGGAGGCAGAATCAATCAACTGAAAAGACGCTTGCAATCAGCCCGCAAGCGCCGGATCAGCATTCTTAAACGCATGCGGGGCCTGGGAAGACACGAAACGTCGTCGTTGTTCCGCGGGGGCGATCAGCCGCGTCCCGGCTCTGTGTCTGCGGCGTTGGACAATCTGCGCAATCTTCCTGTCCATATTTCCAGCAATTCAATATTTAGGACCGATGGATACGTTTATATTGACGGGCAGAAAATCCGTTGGCGCGAATTTAACGGGATCCGCGGGAGCCCGGCAACGGTCCGTGATGAACTCAATGCTTTAGCGTCCACGATCTTCTTTGAAAGAAGCATTGTGGCGGTGAATCATTTGATTCATCGCTTTGAATACCGGCCCGTAGAAAGAGGGGTTTTCTTTAAATACGCCCCCAAAGCCGTCCAAGATCAAATCATCGCCATCCCCGAATTTCAACGGCCTTCTTTGACCCGTCGTGTCCTGCGCGATCCCCGACTCCTCGACGCCATGAACCGGCGCATTGATATGATTTTGGGGCGCCTTCAGCCAGAAGAAGACGCCGGAGATCCAACAGAACCTAATATCGTAGACAATAAAGGACTGCTGCCTGTACGCCTCTTAAGAGGCCGTATGTCTCTGAATCTGGGACCGTGGCCCAAATTTGAGAGAATTCTTCACCGAATGGCAGCAGTCTTTTCTTTGATGGCCCCCGTGTTGTTCCCAGTGATGTCCCTGGCCTATTTCATGACACAAGGGCCCAGCGTAGCGGAAAGCGGGACATTTTTGGCGGCGATGGGAATTGTCCCATTTTGGCATCAAAGGAAAGATCGTAGGCATAGAAAGGACGAGGAGCCGGAAGACGATATTCTCTATGAGAGTGTTCATGCTCGCGCCGAAAAGGCGTTGGATCTTTTGCGGGGAGACATGAAGGGCTACGCAAGAGCTGAAGCGTTGATTGCACAGATTATTTTAGCAACGGAAGGCGTCGATGATCAGTCTCAACGGGAGATGTTTGTTAAAGAATACTTAACCGCCAAACTTTTGCCTCATGAAGGAGCTTTGGAATTGGCAGCCATTTTGCGACGACTTTTGGACCATCCCCGGACGGCAAATGCTGCCCAACCGATCCCCAAAATTTTTGGACGTCTTCTTTTGGAGTCATCTGAAGATGAATGGATTCGCCGCGCATCCAAATTAGCCAGAAACAATCGTCAATTCGCAAGGCTTTTGCTTAGATTTTTATCAGCGGTCGCGTTTGATGGAAAAACACGTTCCCGGAAAGCGGCTAAATTAATCAATGAATTGGGATTGGGGCACGTCTTCCAGCAAATTCTTTTACAGCGAGTCCGCCGCTTGGATGGCGGAGTGTTTGATGTGAATCGATTCGCTCTTCTCGCGCAGGAAGCGGGGATCCGTACGCAAGTCAGCGTAGGATTGGCCCGGCTCATTCTTGATGAAGAGCGGTCCGAGAGTTTGCGGCTGGAACAATACATGCAGCACAGGTCATTGGTGACGATCAGTCTGTACACGTTGATCAAGATTTCATTGAGGAATCCGGATTATGTCATAGGCAAGCAGAAATCCAGGATTAAGACCGCGCGTGCGATCCTTTTGAAATATGTTCGTCATTCCCATTGGCGGGACGCGGTATTTAGACAATTGGCCAGGGCGATTTTAAGTTCCCAAATCAATATGACGGCCCGCCGTCGAGCTTTATACGACGCGCATTTGATGGCAATGGAAAAAGAAGATCAACGTCCTTATCAACAATTTGTGTTAGGCCCTGTGATTCGTTTACCACGCTTAGTTAACCAGGTGTTGCTGAACCAAGCTGTCAATAATCAGATCCAATCGGCGATGGACAATCTTCCCCTGTGGGACAGAGCCGTGAGTAATTTAAAATATTTACAACGAAGACGCCGCAATTTTGTTATCCCCGTTGCCAAGCAATTCGTTCTCCCCTTCATTAGGCAGCGTCTGGCCGAAATCCAGGCAAGAGCTGTCACTTCGGCGAAGAGACAAACGGCCTTTAGGTTATATACGGAATTGAAATTAGCGCCGCGGCGAGGGAAAAATTCTTTAGACGGGAGGAAGCGCAGGAAGAAAGCTAAGCCGCCAGGGGTTGTGGCTGCTTTGCATTGGGGGACTTTGCCGTTAGCCGTTATTTTGACGCTCAAGCAAACAGGGCTTTTCGCCGCAGCTACTTTTTCGTTGGCAAATCTTTGGGAATCCGTTTTGCCGTTGGGCGTCGCCGGGTTGATGGTGGCTGTCGGAGGAATAGGGTTTTTATTCTTGTGGCGTCATTTGATGAGAGTTGGAAAAGCACAGGCGGCTCAATATATTCAACAAACAGGAGATGTCCCGGCGAAGCAAAAAGGGCAATTGCGCGTCGTCCATGTGATCCACAGCTTTGAACTGGGCGGGGCCGAAAAAGCCCTGACGGATATTTTGAAAAACACAAACGCGAATCAATTCTCCGTCTATGCCGTCGCGCATGACGCCCAATTGGTCTACGAGGCCGAAATTGAAAAGGCCAGGAAAAAAGGTGTTAGGTTTATTTTTACGCCCAACAGACAAGATATTTATCAAAAATCAAAATTAAGAAAATTATTCTCTCGAGAGTATTATTTCCATCGCGCTTACCAAATATTGACGCATTACTATTTATTTAAGGCCTTAAACGCAGACATCGTTCATTTCCATATGCCGGGGGGGCTTCTTTATTTTGCGAAAAAGATCATCCTTCGGTTTTTTGTGAGGACCCCGATTATTTTGACGACATACCAGCATACGCCATTTCCTTTGAAACGGATGCGAAAGCGAAACGGATTGATTTTAGGGTTCATCCATTATGTCAGCGCTCATTTAGGACTACGGTATTTGGACGATGCATTGGTCGCTCTGTCAGAGGTTGAGAAAAGAGAACATCAAAAGACAGGCGTTCCCAACGATAAAATTTTTGTTATTGAGAATGGGATCGAATTGGCGGAGTTTGAGCATCCGTTGGCCAATGGCTCCAATGCGTCGTTGGATGCTTTGGAAGAAAAACTGGACGGTCATTTTGTCATCGGAAGCGTCGGGCGGCTGTCCTCCCAAAAAGGGCACACGTATTTAATCACAGCCGCTCAAACAGTGATCGCGCAATATCCTAACGTCCGTGTTGTGATCTTCGGGCAGGGAGACCTGCGTGACAGCCTCCAGCGACAAATCCAAGAGGCGGGATTGGAAGGCAAGGTCATTTTAGCAGGCGTATTTCATCATCGTTATATCCCGCAAATTTATTCGTTGTTCGATCTGTTCGCCCTTCCTTCCAAGCACGAGGGATTGCCGTTAGTCGTCTTGGAAGCCATGGCCGCTCGTGTCCCTGTGGTGGCCACACGCGTCGGAGGGACACCCGAAGCGTTAGGCAATGCGGGTGTCTTAATTGAACCCAAAAATCCCCAAGTGTTAGCCGATGCATTGATCAAATTGATCAATGATGAATCCGAGCGTCAACGATTGGCTGACGCGGGATTTCAGCGGGTGCAGTATTTTCCCGCCAAAAGAATGGCCGAGGAATACGGCCGATTGCATATTAAACTGTGGCAAGAACGGCGCAGTTTTATTCAATACTTGGGAGGCCTTTTGGGCGGCTGGATTGTCCGGCCTTATCGATTTATTTCCAACATGGGCAAAATCGAAACAACGAAAGTCGTCATCCCGCAATGGAGACGATATTTGATCAGCCGTTTCGGATTCCCGCAGGGGATTTTCACTAATACCCTTGTCCTTTTGGCTAAAGAATTGATGTTCCGGGGGATCCCCTTCGCCCTGGTTGCTTTATTATGGGAATATTCTAATCCGTTATTAGCACTGGCGGCTTTTTTGATCGGGGCCATTGGATTATTGGTCCCGAACCTGTCTTTTGGAAAAAGGATCGCTTTGGGTGTTATTCCGATGGGCATCGCCGTTTTGGCTTGGGACACCCATGGGTTACTGACAACCCTGCCGGCGCTGATTATTCTTAATTTTATTTTTGGCATCAAAGACCTATCAATGTATGTTGACGTCGAGCGTCAACGCGGCCCGCCCCAGGCGGCATGGGTGGCGACGGCCTTGACAAGTACCATCACTACATTCATTTTTATCGTGACGGCTGTTTTGACAGATTCATTTTCCGCTTTCATTTTGGCAGGGTTAATCAGTACATTGATCTCTGTGTTGATTGATTTTGCCGTCAGCCAGAGAAGGTCTTTCGTTGCGGAGGAAGGCCCTTGGCAACGTAAACGCATTTATGGTTATTATGAAATAGACGTTCCCGAAAATATAGGCATCTATCAACCCGAGGGCGAGAAATATCACGGTCGGCCAATATTCTTTTTGCCGGGGCTGGTCGCTAACCAACGGTTTGATATCAATGTGTTGAAAGAGGTGTTCCCCACACGGACCATTGTTGTCTTGGACCATGGCCGATCGAGGGCAACCGCGCGCAAACTCATTGCCCCCGTTGACCCCTCATTATTCGGATTAATCAATCGTCAGCCTAATCGAGCGATCCGTTCGCTGCTCATCCTTTCATGGATGGTCATTCATTACAGCCGCGGCGCGCGAAAACAAAAAGTTGATTTCGTCACACATTCTTTTGGCGGCAATTCTCTTTTTGATCTTTTTGATGATATTTTGCTGGACGAGATCCGAAGGGAGCCGATTTTATGGGACATGGCGCAGAATGCACGCCGGCGTTTACAGGATTTTGCCGTTGCGTCTATCCCCGTTGACGAGATCCTTCCTCAGTCAAGCCATCGGGAAAAGCAATTTTATGAAATCGCGTTGTCCTTAATGCAAATTTTCGGGAAACCGGTGAAAATCATCCTTCAGGAATTTATTGAAACTCCGTGGGGAAAATCCCAAGCCCTTAGTTTCGCGAAAACGCCTCGCAATTATCGACGGCTTCATGCAAGCGCGGGGACCGATCTTGACCAAGAGGAACAGCTGGATGAAACACTACATATTTTTCAATGGGTGAGCCCCAAAAAGAAAAATCGCCGACAAAGGCGCACGATCATTAACAATTTAAGGCGGTTATTCAAGGAAGGACATCGGTTTTGTTTTATCTGCGGAGATCAAGACTCAGCGACCCCTTATTACACCAACGCGCGGTTTGCGCAATTAGTGGGCAACATTCCTGCCGTCAGGATTACGGGCGGGGCTCATCATAGCCTTTATCGACGAGAAATGTATCAAGCCATTGACCGTTTGATGACGGTTGGCGGATATCCTCAGCCGGGACGTTTTGAGGAGCGTTGGGCGAAGGCGTTCTCCCGGCTACCCATCACAGCTATCTTAAAGGGCGGCCCGGGGGGGAAATATAGTGTGACGGCATTTGGAGAGCATGAAAAACGCGAATTTTATACCAAGAGATTGGCCAAGTATCTTAATCAACTTTATGCCATGACTCGTCGCATCCCAGCAATCCTTAACATCGAGATTATCAACAGTCATTATCTGACGGATGAAAAACTTGTTTGGTTTGATGTCGAATCGTCTAAAGTTTTGATCCATGAGGGCTTGTTTGACATGGAGGAAGAAAGACAGTTCAAGAACATCGCCCGCGTCGTTTATAGCCAGAAGACAGAAGGGGTTCTTGAGTTTGAAGCCTCCGTGAACCATTTTGAAGATTTCTTTGAGAGTTTCCGAAAATCAGCCCAAGAACGGATCCGCGATCTCTATCAAGTGATCGG
This sequence comes from Candidatus Omnitrophota bacterium, assembly GCA_020053475.1. GTDB lineage: Bacteria > Omnitrophota > Gorgyraeia > Zapsychrales > Zapsychraceae > JAGVNC01. Next base: position 9,983 of record JAGVNC010000065.1, read on the forward strand.
CCGGTTCATGAAAGAGAAAATGGCCGCCCTGCGCCCTGATTTTACCCGTGTTCAAGGCCAATTAGATTTTGCGGCCGCGGTCTTGCCGGAGTTGCGGGCTCTTTATGATTACCTTCTTGCGGAGATGGAGTTATTGCAGTTGTTCTTGAATCAACCCACAGAAGGCCATCTGTACATGCGTAATTTAGTTTATGCCGATGAGGCAGCCGGGATTGCCATCTTCAATTATCGAATGGCACCGGGAAAAGCCACCCCGCTGCATTTTCATGGGAATCAAAATGTCGGGGATAGCTTGGCATTTGTAACAACACTGCATGAGGGGGTTCGAGAGTCATTAATGATCCCAGGGTTGGAGATGGGGATCAATGGTTTTAGGACTATTGTGCTCAAGGCTGCGGAGACCAGGCTGGTTCCTATTAATAATTTACAGGTTATTACAGCTCATTATCCGGCCCACATTATTCATAATACCGGCCGTGACACCGTGACTCTCTGGGAAATGTATATCGGGATTTTCCATGAAATCGAATTGCCCCGTCCCATTTTCGAAAGGCCGGGAGAATATTTGATCGACACAGTTGATATGCGAGAGCTTAATGTGTCGTTGAAGCAGTGGGCCTTACAGGAAAGGTGGAAAGTCCTTCAAGGAAGAGCGGCCCTGCAGGCTTTGGGGCGAGCAAAATTATTTTATTTATCCGATGGGCGCGTTGTCATTAACGAAGAGGCGTATCCTACCTTGGTGCCTACCGATATGGATAACATCGTTGTTTATGTCGAGCCATCCTTAAATGGAAAACTGGGGCGGATGATTTATGATCAAAGAACCTCAAGTGTGTCATTAACAACATCCGTCACATATGCGCTAGATATCCCGTTGATTGATTGGCTGCCGCGAGGGATAAGCCAGCGCCTCAAAGAAATTTTTGTGGCCCCATGGGTGGAGCGCGATGCCATCATTAATGATCCGAAATTTATCGACCGCCACGAGCCGCAATCACCGCAAGAGCGCGAACAGCGCATGGCCGCAATCCGCTACATTCAGCAAAAAGCGGCATTGGGCTATAAGCATGGGCTTTTTATTGAGCGTTGGTTTATTCACCGCAGCACTCGCCTCCCCATGGCTCTCTCAACAATCTATAATATTTTTGCTCATTTCTATTATAACTTGATGAATCCCTATCTTTTGGCTTCCGACTCCCTACGCCTTAGATCATGGGACGAACCGGTGAATATTTCTCGAGGGCTTCCATCGCTGATGCAGCCAAACGGCCGACCATTTCGCATCCTGTATGATCCGCTTAAAGATCAAACCCTACAACGCTCTAGCATTCAAAGAGCCAATGCCGGTCAAGGAGAATACTTTGTTGACGGGATTTGGGTGTCGCACGGGTATATTATTGAAATTACAAATCCTCGGGATGTTCAACGCTTTTTTGTTAACCCAGCGATCGCCGAAATTCGAATTCATTATCAAGGGCATCTCTATCAAATCCCCACATTAACCTCTCTCTATAACCAAAAACGCAATTTTGTTATCCGGCAAGATGGCCAGATTGTGAGTTTATCGAACAAGGAATTATTCGTCAACACAGTCCCAGGTATTTTGGGTGTTTTAACCGCCGCAAATATTGGCGAAGACGATGTGGTTCTTGATCCTTTTGCCGGGACAGGAAGTTTTTTAATCGCCGCTGGATACTATCAGCCGAGACAATTGATAGGCACTGATATCGGCTATGGAGGAGCGGGTGTTAAACAATATATTCCTGTTAAAGACTTTACGGAATGGAATAGGATTTTTGTTCATCTCCCTGAGGCGATCCGCCCTACCAATTCTTTGCCTCAATTTGTTTTAGACGATGCGACTGTTTTAGCTCATGTAGAAGACGGATCCATATCGAAAATTATTTCTGGGCCCCCAAGCGGTATCGAATCTTTTGCCGCGTATGGACTTAATGAGGGGCAGGCCAGAAAACTGTTTACGGCTCATCTCCCTGCTGTTTTTAGGGTTCTCTGCGAGGGAGGAGAGGCCTATTATTATATTCCGCTACACTGGACAAACGATGAACTAATAGGACAGACGATTATTGCAACGGGTTTTGAGTTTGATATTATTTCTGAAATTGGCTTGGGACGAATGACCATCCTACGACTATCGAAACCTGTAAAATCAATCCCTATTATCTCCGAACCCAAAGTTTCATTAATCAATAGTATCCAAACCGTGTTCGTATCTAGCCATCATGATGTCATCGACTCTCTTACAACAGCCATAAGTTTATTAGAAGCCGAAGAGATAGACCATGTCTTACACCAAACTCATTATCGATCTTTATTTGGATTACCCGTTAAACTTCTCCAGGGAGAAGTGCTTCTTAATGAAAAAGAGCTTGCATTGCAAGCGAAACTGGCGCAATTAAGCCGAAGCAGTAAGTCAGTTTTGACCCGTGGCCCACCGGAAGAATTCTTGCTAAGATTTGCTGCCACTGCGTTACGCAATCTCATTTTGTATACGCGAAATCCTGTCTCATTACAAACTCTCTACAAACAAGTTCAATTATGGAAGCATCCTGTGAAATATTTTGTGATGGAGGCTTTTGCGCTTAATGAAGTTTATCAAATTCCTCTTTCTGAAATTCAAGCGATGGAGGACCGTCATTTAGGAATTCTTTCGACCGGCTTTGGTTTTGGGGGATTAACTCAGGATGAACTAAATGGGCTGACCCATATTTATCGAGTGGTTAAGGCCAATGTCCATGTGGTCGGAAGTACATTTGGAGACGGAGTTCATTTCGATGCAGACAGCGAGGAAACCATTCCCCAGCTTGACCGTTATCGATATGCAGCATTAATCAATCAGATCTATGATCCCAATTTAGATCATCACCAGGCGAAACAAGTTCAAAAAGAATATGAGCAGGCGGTCGATCAATTGGCCCATGCTCTTGTCCAATGGGTCATTCGTCATCAGATTGACACGTTATATGTTCTCAATGGGATGAATTTTGATAATAATCCTGTTCTCTATCCAGCTATTTTAAAAATGGTTCAGGCGCTTCATGTAAAAGTTGTTTTTAGAGTCCATTGGGTTTCTCGGCATCGGCCAACAGGGGTTAAATTGCATTATCCGCAACCGGACGATCCTGTTATCTTTTCTTCCAAGAATTATGTTAACATGAGACTTTTTTATCATGAATTTGGGTTCTACCCCCAATATCTTTTCCCCTATATTTTTATCCCTCGTCTTTCCGATCAATTCAGCAAAGCAGAGATCCGTCGACGGTTAGAAATACCAGAACATGCAATTGTTTTATTCAATCCTGGGCGATCATCCAAAATAAAACGGCGTGACCGATCTCTCTATTTATTAAAAGGGTTAAAGGATAGATTCATGAAAGCCGGCCGCGAGGTTTATATGATTTTTAATCAAGACCAACAATCTGTGGATATGGATCGAATGACTGGTGATTCACTGGATGTGGTACGGAAGGAATTTGAAGATTTTTTAAGAAGATTCGACTTAGAAAATAATGTGAGGTATGTCTCCATTTTGAAATCTCAAAAAAGCCAATCGGCTGATCATAAAACAATTTATTTCGAAGATATCATGGCTGCGAGCGATGGAGTTGTGCAATTGTCAGACGCGGAATCATATGGACGTGTTGCTTTGGAAGCTGTTGTTGCGCGAAAACCTGTCATGATGAGCCGCTACGTTTATCCCGGGCGTCATTATATTATGATCTCGGACGATGAGTTGCCTGAATTTCATTTTGCGATTTTTGATCCACAATATGGGGATGTTCCCGATGAAAACTTCATCGACCGCTCCTATCAACTTTTAAATGATCGTGTAGCGGCTCAACAGATCGTAGACTATAACCGTCAGGTCTTTGATTCCAGTCTATTGAACCTAAGCGCATTGCGTCGGATGTTTATCATGGAATCAGCCTGGGTGGATCGAAATGCTCAAGCCAGGGCTATTGACGGTAAACCTCTTAATCGAGATAGAATTTTGCAGGCCGTCCAAGTTAAAACGTCCGAGCACAGAACATTGACGCATTATCTTCAAGGACAAGGAAATCAACGTCAGCATTTATCCAATCTCAGTTCAATGCTTGAATCTGCGCCGAAGAAAACTACCGTATTAGAAATAGGTGCTGGCAATGGCAATGTTGGGTTGGCTTTAGCGTTGGCGAATCGCGGTGTTCAGGTGATCTCAACGGATATTTATAACAGCGAGGGCAAACCCTATGGACGATACAGACAAGACTGGGAAGAAGGAACGTTAACAGCGCAAATCAATGCCCGAATCCATCACACGTTTAACTGGGCGTTAATCAAAGCAGGTGTAGATATTTTGCAATACTTCCCTGATCAGTCGCTGGATTATATCGTTTTGGTCAATCCACATGACGGCCAAAACCTGGAGAGAGAAAAGGATCCCGTTTATCAATTGTTTGTATTATTGCAGGCTGGATTTCTCAATAAATTAAAACCGAGTGCACAGATTGTGATTAAACCATTTGGCAATGCCGAAAAAATTTCTCTTTGGCGGATTTTCAGTGAGCTTGGCTTATTTAAGGACTTTACTTTAGACATTAAACCCAACAGCCAATTCCTTGGCAAGGATATTGATGCTCTCTCTGATTGGCCGGTTGAAGAGAGAATCTGGGTATTCACGAGAAAAGAAAATGTCCCGATTTTAATGGAAGAAAAAAGCCATGAAGTCATCTCAGGCACAACAGAATACAAGGGGGTTAAGTACAATTTTAGTTACGACAACGATAAGCAATATTTGCGAGTAGGCTCTTTAGTCGTTTTAAGCGGGCGTTTGTCGAAATCACAGATGCCAATTGTTACCAAAGAAGAGGCGATTGTTCAGATCGCAGATGATCATATTAAATATATTGAATTCCTGATTCCAATATTAGCCGGGATGCTTTATCATCGTCGAGAATTTGCGGAAGCGCTGATTTATGATGTGGGAACGGGTAGCGGCGCTCTAGCTCAAATGGCCTTAGCCCTTGGCGCCAGACGGGTCATTGGGATTGATATTGATGCAAAAAGTCTTCAACGAGGAGATACTCATCTAAGGAGTTTAGGATATAAGGGTGTGTTGTTACAAAAGGATTGGGATCGCTACGATCCTGATGAAGAGATTCAATACATTCTTCTGAAAGCCCGACTACACCATTGGCTGGAGTTAAGAAATCTCTGGGAATCGTCATTTACGAATATTGAACACAGCCGTGTGATTGTGCTATCGAATTTAGGGCGTTTTACAAAAGAACAAGAAGATTATGACGAATTGATTGACTTATTAAGTAACGATCATTTCATCTCCATGGCTATTCTGGGTGCTTATTATTTATCTTTCACAAAAGATAATATAGTTGGGGGTCGATTTGGTTACGAACAAGATCAAATTCAACTTCAGCAGGGTGTCTGGCGGACAGAGATCGTTCACAAGGTAACTTCATCGGATGAATATGCGGCCATTGTCGCGGAAAAATCTAACGAACAGCAACCTGTCGGGAGCCTTACACCCCTATTACCGATCGTATTGGTCAATGACATTAAATTCGATATCACTCGGTCAGACCACCAATTGATTGTTGCGATGTTTGTAATCTTTTTGGCATCCGCATGCATGATGCCGTATGTGATACGAATGTTAATAGCGGATATCAAATCCTTGGCCAAGGAACATTCAATCCAAAGTGGTCGTCGGAGTCAATCGGGCCAGGTTAAAGTCCAGGTTCTTGTTGGCATAAGCCAGCGCCTCAAAGAAATTTTTGTGGCGCCATGGGTCGAACGCGATGCCGTCATCAACGATCCAACGTTTATTGACCGTCACGGGCCGCAATCGCCACAAGAGCGCGAACAGCGCATGGCCGCAATCCGCTACATTCAGCAACAAGCGGCGCTGGGGCGCCATCATGGAATTGCGCTGGAACATCTGCTCGGCCTCCACAATACCCGCCTGCCGATCATTTTATCGACGGTTTATAATGTTGTTGCCCACACCGCTTACAATATGGGAATTCTAGGGAGGAAATTTGTTTCGAAGAAAAAAGGACGGGGTTTTATCGGGTACTTTGGGAATTTAAGTCGAGACGATGAAAAAACCGCGGCGGGCAACGCTAGGGACAGGAAGCATTGGACAATGATTGGTGAATTTGATGACTTTGTTCCTGGCTTCGAGGGTCCCTCGATTCAGTGGCGAGTTTTCTTGACGCAGGTCGATCCTCGCGCTCCTCCAACGCTGGCGAAAGACTTTATTTGGGGGCGCTGGGAGAGGTCAGGACGAACAAAGGTTTTTGTCATTTATTTCTCGACCCCATATCTTTTAACAAGATTTAAAGATGAATTTTCTTCCATTCCCGACCAGATATTGGCCCTTCGGGTCATTGCCTTTCACGAAATCAACGAACGCAATTTAAGAGACAGAAGAGGATATTCTTCCCGTAAAGCCCATCAGGAAGCAGACCGCTTGACGCAATCTCACCTCGAATACAACAAGGTTTATCCCCGCTTAAAAGGATTGTTAGCCTATAAACGGTTCACCTCTAAGTTTATTTCCCGGGTTCTTCAACAAATAAAGAATGCGAGGGCGGTCCTTGATCGTGCTCAAGTGGTTCCGGCGGTAAGCATTTTAGGTTCCGCTCGGATTACGTCCCAAGCAGTGGTTGATTTGGCTTATCAATTGGGCCAGGCAGGATTTTCTATCATTACCGGGGGCGGCCCGGCGACGATGGAATCGGCGAATGAGGGAGGAGCCAAAGCAGGTGCTAAATCAATCGGGCTTAATGTTCTGCTTCCCTTCGAACAGTTCATCAATCGGTTTGTCGCTCAGGGGTTGGGCATTAATTTCAAATATTTCAGTCCACGGTTGTTGATATTTTTGATGTATAGCCGCATGTTCATTCATTTCCATGGGGGGTATGGAACGTTGAATGAGTCTTTCAAATTTTTGGCCGCTAAATCGCGAGGCATTATCGGCCGTGATGTTCCTATTCTTTTCTACGGAAGAAAATTTTGGGATGGTATCTGGCCGATGTTAAAGGACATGGAGCGGCACGGCTTTTTGGATCATCCTGTCGAGGAGATGGCACAAATCGTCGATCAGGAAGATAACGGAAGGATTATGCAGGCGGCATCTTCAAGCCGTTCGTTGATCGAGACAAGAGGGAGACTGGATTTTGATTTGAAAAAAATCAGAAGAAATATGGAAGTGATCAGAAAGAAACTCCGAGAAGTCGGCCCAACGGTGACGATCATCGGTTCACATAAAGTTTTTAAGGAAGGCGACCATTATTTTGAATTGGCTCGTGAGACAGCCCGTCGTTTAAGTTTGCAAGGAATTTCCATCATGTATGTCAGCCAAACCGGTATTGGGCAAGCGGTTGAGCTTGGATACCAGGAGGCAAAAGCAACGGCGCCCGAGGAGGAGTTTGCGGCCCAACTGATTTATTTAGGAAAAAATAAAAATGGGTCAGCCAATGGACATCCCGGGGATGTTGCCCTGGACCTCCCTCTGCAGTTCATCAGAACGATGACGATTGTCAGCTACAGCGATAGGGGCATCATCACCTTCCCCGGAGGGTACGGGACCATGGATGATTTGTTTGAAATGCTCACGCTGATGCAGACTCACAAGATTTCCCCGCGTCCCATCGTCTTGGCCGGGCGCGAATTTTGGAAACATATCGACACGATTGATGAAGGGTTTTTAAGGGCTGGAACAATATCACCCAAGGACCCATTGCTCAAGAAGATGGCTGATACACCGGATGAAATCGAGTACCATATCATTAGTAACGGCAATGGGTATGCTTTTACAGGCGTAGTTGTTAATTCTGGAACAAAAACAAACCAGCCGGTTGGTGTGAAGTCAATGTTTCAAGATTTGTCCGTTGTCCCCGCTGATCAATTCGGCATAGAGGGCGCGCGTAGGTTAGCTGAACATATCATCGACCTTCAGCGCGATCCCACCAAAGATGTCACGATTATTTTTGCAACAGGCAACACGATGAAACCCGTGTATAAAGAGTTGGCCACGATCCCCGGCATCGATTGGGACCGTCTTGTGGCCTTTCATCTGGATGAATACGAAGGGCTGCCTAAATTCCATCCGGAATCATTTGCGTACTTTTTACGCGAGAATCTTTTCTCTAAAGTCCCCATCCCCGGAAAGAATATTTATTATCTCCAGGACTATATCAACGGGCTAACGCCGCGCATTGAAGAATATATGGACCGGCTGCAGCATTTTGGCGGGGCTGATATCGAGATTCTAGGCATTGGTGTCGAAGGGCACATCGGTTTTAATGAAGCGGGGTCGTCGTTCCAGAGCCGGATCAGAAAAATCGCTTTAGCCCCGAGTACGATTAATGTCAACGGGCTTAAGGGATTAGGAATCACCCACGCGTACACGATGGGCATTGCCGATATTATGGAAGCACGCCATATTTTCTTTTTCGCGAACGGGCCCCACAAAGCCGACATTGTGGCTCAAGCCTTGCAAGGACCGGTGACACAAGACATCCCGGCATCGGTGCTCCAGCGGCACCCGTCGGTGACGATTGTGCTTGATGAAGGCGCCGGCAAATCGCTTCAATCTGTTCTCCAGAAGGCCAGCGATAGAACAAGATCCGATGGATCTTGGATTAGATCAATTTTATTCTTCCTTGTTTTATCGTCTTCGCTTTTCGCTCAGGATGGAGCATTGATGCCGGTTTCAAGCGATGGGGTCATCGAAGTGATGAGTTTCATTTTAGCTGTCTTATTCTTTGGGCATTTGCACCAACGTCAGGCCAGTGAAGATCCTCATATGGTCTGGTTGCTACGTACAGGCGGGACGTTAGAGGCAGCGGGAAAAGTGGGCCGGCGCAGTGTGAAGGCTGTTGATACGCTCATAGACCAGCACCCCGGTGTTATTTCTTATAGCCAATTGGCTTTCCGGCGATTACCGGATTCCAGCAACCTTGGCCCTAAGGAGTGGAACGTCATTTTGACTAAATTAAAAGAGATGATTCAAGAGCGTCAAGAAATAGCCGAACAACTGCGGCGGCAAGGGACCCTTGTTGGGCGTCCCTCGGGGATTGTCGTTACAATCGGGACAGACACTGTCGACCAGCTAGGATTGGTTGTGGCGTTAGAGCTGATGGGAAATCTGCCATTCCCTGTGGTTATTACCGCGGCTGCTTTGCCTCCATCGGACCCACGTTCAGATGCGCCGGCCAACTTTACGTTAGCGCTTAAATTGGCCACAGACCCACACGTCCTTGCTCAGGTTTATTTCGTTTATGGCGCAAAAATTTATTTGGCCAGTAGAATCAAAAAATTCATTTCGGATTCACCTAAGGGAGCGACGTCCATCCAAATGCACAACCTTTATGCGGATTTTGTCTCTTATGGTGAGTTAGCCGGTGAGTATAAAGATGGACAAGTTAACATTGATCCATGGGTCCATACGATGAAACACGAGGCGCGCCCATTGACCAATGAGCCGTTAAAATTTGGTGAAGTGGAACCTCTGATTATTGACCACACGACGCCAGCCAGGGTTTTAGAGGATGCGGCCAAACGTTTATTAAAATTAAAAAGGAACGGATATCGGGTGGGACTGGTCATGCAGGGCAAGAGTGACCGCAACCCGGAAAAGGACTCTTATCGCCGGATCATTCGTGAATTAACCCGGTCCGGCATCCCTGTTTTGACAGGCAGCAAGGATAATGCGGTAGCGTGGGGCACAGAGACGGGTGTTATTCTTTTAAGAAAACTGTTAACGCATCCCAAGGCCCGCACGAAACTGGCATGGCTTTTGGCCCATAATGTTCCTTTGGAAGCGATCGGGGAGGAGATTAACCGCGATTATGTCGGTGAGATTCCACCTGGAGATGAATTTCCGCAGTCACATGTCTATGAGGCTTTTCCCGAAAATAATTATCTTAATGGACATGAGGTGATTGAGGCGTATCCCGGGATCCGTCCGGAAATCATCCGGGATGCGGGGATCTGGTTGCTAGAATCAAAGGCTAAAGATAAACAGATCACCATTTTTGGTTTTGGTGACGGGAATCTACCCGTTGGGAATGTGCCTTTAGAGGGCCGTGTCATGGACCTTTATTTCCCAGGCGTTAAACTGAAAATTGATCAAGCGGGGAGTTTGGGTCCCATCACCGAGTCTGTGCCGCTTATCCATGTTCTAGAGACTTTTATCAGTCAAAAGCTTAAACAAACATCCCTTGAAAATATCAAAACAATTTTGCGGGATTATGAAATTGGACAAATAAGCATTCTCGTTGATTCATTAATCAAAGAAGCGATGGTGGATTCAAAATTTCACCCCGAAGAGGAGCGATTCTTACAAACACCGCAGGGAGTGTTGGCGACATTGAGTAAGAAATACCCGCAATTCAAGCAAATTTCTTTGGATGGATTGGAAACGATCGCGCAACTAAAAGATCGATTGAACGGCCTTTTTAAATCTTTGGATGAGGGCCAATGGGCTGAATTCATTCAACAACGTCCCACGACGTTGTCTCTACGCTTGATTAAAGACGCGCTGATGATCTCCAATGGGCTGTTGGGAGTGATCGGCTGGGCCACGGATGTCGGGATCAGAGTGAAAATTAAAACGGTGGCTTTTCGCACAAAGTCTAACCCCCGGCTTTATGAATTGGGAAATATGCTTTTAGGTGTTGGGGCGGATAGTGAAGCAGGGATCCATGGGGTTAAAATGAATTTTGTCCCGAAAAAAGGTTTTATTGAGGGGATCAATGTCTTTAGCGAGAAAGGTCGGCAACGCGCCTGGATCAGTTTTGTCAAAAACATCGCAGACAAGATCAGCCGGGGCAATGGCCACATGGCGTTGGATCCCTCTTCCCGTCGCGGCCCGCGCCGGGTCTCCAGCAACGATCGGTTCGGTTGGCCGAGGATCACCCCAGAAGAAAATTCAACAACCCCTGGGGGTGATAAACCTCTTCCCGGCGGGAAAATCCCCTTTGTAACGATGGGATTGTGGTCATTAGAAAAATTGTTTGGCTTTCAGAAAAACCGCCTGGTGAATGATCAGGGAATCATTGAACAGGGGATCATCGGCCTGTTGAGCTGGCCGATTTTAGGAGTTTGGACGATCGCCATTCATGCCGCCTTTGTGCTGGCGCATTTTTTGCGGACGAACAATATGCCCCAGGCCCCGCCGCTGCGCGGCATTCTCTCGATTGCCTCGCTGAACTTCTTCGTCACCGGCCTCCTGCCTTTACTGCATGTCCCTCTAGGAATGATCATCCTCGCATATCTAAGTACGAGTTATATCCATCAGAGAATGAATAATCTCTCAACACCCCCCGGGGTTAGTGAATTACGCCCAGCCAGCGATGTTATCAAGGATGAGGGATGTGATATTCGAGAAAGGGCTGAATTGGCCATTCTGTGGGGCTATGCATCGGCAGCAACGCATATTTTACAAGAACCGTTTCTCATTATTACTACTGAAATAGTAAAAATTAATGATCAACACGGTCTGAGTATTGACAGACAATCTTTCATGGAGACGTTTTATGAATTTGAGCGGAGTCTTGAACAAGGACCGTTTGAAAACGTGGCGGTTTCGGTAGAGAAAATACGGCTTGCGACCGACTTATTAAGGAAAGAAATAGCAAATGTCCCCGGGGGGAGTGCAAGTATCAACAAAGAATTGGCGGTTTTGGAAGGCTCATTAGAGCTTTGGGAGAAATTGTTGCTTGATTTGGATAAACTCACTTCCGTAAGCGATCTAACCGGGCTTATCGAAATAATCCTTGATATGACTAATATGCAATTTTTTGCAATGCATGGTGCTTATGGGCTTTCCCCTGTTAGTTTTCATAGCGACATTGATTCCAAGATCGCCCAGGAACAATATTTTCCACGTCGATTAATCTTGTTTACAGCCATGGCAATGACATTGAGCCTTCGCACGCGGATGGAACATGGCACATTGGCTTGGCGGGTGAAAAAAGTAAAAGACAAAGTTGTCTTCACGGCAAAAACAGATTCCCCCATTGAAATGTCTCCGCTAGAAGGATCTCGAGAGGAGGCGATTATTAAAGCCCTGCGGGAGCTTGTGTCTTCATATGGTGGAGAAGTTTTCTTTCAGGGAGAAAACATTTTAGAAATTAGAGTGATTATTCCTTTAGGTTCAACGACCCCCCGGGTTGATGAATTCAATATCCAGATCGACAGTCTCTCAACACCCCCCGGGGTTGATATTGAACAGAAGAAAAGAAACGATGAGCAATTGGCTGATTGGATCGCCACCGCGCCGTGGCTGGGGGTTATTTCCTTGGGTGTTGTGACGGCCGTTGCTTGGCCGTGGATCGCTGGATTGACGGCAGTATTGACAGGGCTTTATTTAGTTAATAATTTAAGGCATTTTTCCGCTGTGAGAACCTTGAAGGGCAGGCCCGTCTCGCGTGATAGAAAATGGCGGTTTTCTGTTACTAAAACGTCAGCGGTCACCCATTCTGAATACGCCGCGATAAAAGCATCCGCTGGTTTAAGTCCACGAGATTCAAATTTTACCCCAATCTCGAAAGGAACAAGGATATCCTCATCTATATTAACTAAAGGACGGATTATTTTAAGAAACTCTTTAAAGATTTTAGGAGATACATTACGCTTGACTTCATTGATGATTAATCGGGGGATATGGATAGAATGGTTGGGAAATGATTCAAGAATAGCATTAAGAAGAAATTCGCAGGAAGGATTTTTAACAGCGCCTAAAGCGCCGATCCATTCATTGGTGTCGAGAACCAGCCGCAACCTTCGCCTCCCACAATTGCTCGCGCGTCTTTCGCAATTTTTTTATGGCTTGGGCCATCGTCATTCCTTTAAATTGGGACGATTTGCCCGCCAATTTTCTAGTCTTCTCCAAATTTTTCTTGGTTTCTTTGATGTTGATCTTGATCATGGACGATCTCCTTTACTCAAAACTTTAACATCCATGTCGAACAAAGTCAAGGCGCCATTCATTAGATTGATCGCCTCTCGGGGGCGGGCTCTAGGCGTTGCCGGTTTTCCTGCGGCGGCGTTGGGTCTTGGGTATCTTCTTTTTGGAAAGACTGAGGCTGGAATGGCCGGATTTATTTTTGTTCTTTCCCAAATAACTGATCCTAATGTCTCTAATGGACAGGAAGAAAGTCCTCAATTAAATGCAGCCCCATCCAGCCGGCTTTTGAAAGACGTCCTCAAAAAAGCGGACCAATTGCGGGCGATGTTCGCTCAAATTCGTCCGCAGATCGTCGAGACGGTCGATCAAGTCGTCACCCAAAACCGCCTGCCGGAAGCATTTGAACAATTAAGCCTTTTGCCGCCGGCGTTGGCCGCCCTTACGCATTTACTTCCCACAACATTGAAGAATGGAGTTGAACTTAAAGGCAAAACATTGGGCTTCCCTATAACGCCGGGCAAGGACCCGGTTGTCTTGCGCGGCCAATGGTTCCAGTCTCCCAAAATTGCCCCGGTGGTGATCCTCATCCCGGCGTGGGGGATTTCTCCGGATCAGTATGAGCATTATATCGACATGTACCGTTCGGTGATGGACGTTCACGTCCTGATCCTTAATCTTCGCGCCCAATACACCAGCAGCGGGGCATTCGCCACATTCGGCGTCGAAGACAAACATGATTTGAGCGCCGTTGTGTCGCAACTGCGCAATCGGGAAGACGTCGGCAATATGCCGATCGTGATCCATGCCGTTTCGTACGGCGGGCATGCGGCGGTCCGCTACATGCAAATGAAAGAAACTCTCAAGGAAAACGCTGTCCAGGGGATCATTCTTCAGTCCACTCCGACGAGCCACGTCGAGGCCATCGCCCTGTTTTTTGATTCCATCATCATCAGGCCTTTCTATGAGGATTCTCTTAACGCTCACCCCCAATTTGCCTCTCTGGATAAGGACCAATATTTTAGGGAGTTGGGGGAAACCGGGGCCAAGATCGTCGATGATTATCTGGCGGCCAATCTTGCCGAGGTCCAAGAGGGCCGGGATGTTGGATTGGAACAGGCCTTAGAAAAACGTTTGGCCGCGGTTGAGGTCCCCATGCTGATCATGCGCGGCAGGCACGATCCTTTGATTACGCGACAACAACGCGAGAGGGTTGATGCCGTCGTCAACAAAAAACCCAACGCAAGTGTGGTCGAATGGCCGGGCGAACATGTCGTTGTTATTAATAAACAGGATGAACAATTTCCGGCATTCCAAGAGAGGGTGGGAGCCTTTCTTCGATTCATGATGCAGCTTAGAGCGGAGAAATTTATCGCCAAAGCGAACACATTGGTGAGTCAGGAAAGGATGAACGCGGCGGCGGCGATCGTTCCGGTCATCCAAAAACATATCGATGGCCCGCGCCTGATCTGGGAAGACAAGGACAATCCTCTGGTTGTTCCTTTTTTGGGTGTATTAATGCGTTTAACTCAACAATCGCTTGGCTGGTGGGAACGGCAGCGTATCAAAGAACCAAAGATGTATAAAATGGCTTCGTCAATGCTCAATCTGGGCATGAAATTATATGACCGCTACAATCCTCATCAAGATCTTGGTAAAGTTACGGAACGCCTTTTGTTCAATAATAATCGTTTTGCCTATCTGCTTCGTTCAACGGATGTTGTTCTGTCCCATCAGTATTCCGCCAACTCGCGCCGGGTCTTCGAAGGCCATATGGAGCAGGAGGCGCTGTACGGGCTGGCCGGGACTATCGTGAGCGATTACGCCTATTTTGTTACCCGACGTTATATGACGACGGGGGATATCGAAAGAACCATTCAGCGATTTGACGAAGTCATCACCATGCTGGATGAATACATGAAACAGACGACGCTTTTCGCTTCTCGGGCTAATTCTATTGTTAACGCGGTGACGTGTGTTATGGATGCGGGGGACGGGAAAGATAGAGCCCAATTTCAAGCGGTCATTGACCGATTAGAGCAATCCTACGGTCCGTATTTATCTAAACAGGGGAACCCGTCATTGGCATCCAATGGTTTCGGGCGGAATTCGCGGCGGGATCCGGCCGGTTCATCAGCCCGTGAGCCCGAGCCGCCGATTGGTTCCTTCCCGCGGCTGGCGGATGCTGCGGACAAAAGCCCCCTGGATTATCTTTTCCGGCAAATTGATCCGGCTTTGCAAAGAGGGGATTATCCTGAAATTCTAAGAATTTATTATCTTCTCGTGGATGAAAAGCTCAGGCTCGAGGTGCAAGGTAACATTTTATCTGTGGATGACCTGGCATTGATTGAAGGGGTACGTCAGTTATTGGTGAAACGGGGGCTCCTTAATCCCAGAGGCCCTGCCGGCCGGACAACATTGATCATCATGATTTTAGGATTGATCATTGAATTTGGATTATTGATTCTGGCGGTTTCCGCCATTCTTCCATCGGTGCTGGCCGTCACCATCAGCGCCCCGTCGGCGATGGCGATGGAGGTTAATAATGAACAGGCAATTGCTGGTGCCCGTGTCAATAACCGGCCGACTTGTCCAACGTTGATGGTAGAGAATGGCAGGAAGCCAGGGCAAGAAAATCTCATCGGATCAAAGCGGCTTCCTGAGCCGACACTTCCGCCAGCGACCATTCCTTTAACGGGTGTGATAACCCAACGTCGGCCTAATCAAAAAAGATCTCGAAAGCGTTTCTTATCCAATACAGACTTAACAGCAGAAGAAAGATTTCTAAGAATTATTCGTTTAGAGATGGAAGGCAATACCAGAGAGTGCGATGAGCAAATAGCATTTTATAAAGGGAATGAATGGGCTAAGCAGGCCCACAGGAGAACGGATATTTTTATCTATAAAAGACAAGCATTAGCTTTTGGAAGTTTAAAGCGTGGTCAATATCGTATTAAGATCATGCGTATAGCTGGTGTAGGCTTGAGATTTATATGGGTCGGTCAAGATGTTGAGGATGTAGTTGTTTATGATATAAAACCTTACAAGCAAGTGAATCGCAGGGGATCATTAACGAAGAAAAGGTTTCACGCAGTTATGGAGACAAGAGGTAAAACGGAAGAAGAGGCGTTAGCGGAGGCGAGATTAACTTGGATTATTAGGTTGGATCAAGAAGGAAAAGAAAAAGAGCGAGATGGGTTAATTAAATTATATCAAGAACGAGAATGGGTGAAGAAAACGAATTCTAGTGGAATGATCAGGGTGAATCTTTATCCAAATCAAGGATTATCTTTTCAACGGCTGCATCCTGATAAGGAATATCGGGCCAAGGTTTTTGTCGTCAATGGCCTCGGACTTAGGATTATGCTGATTGGAGAAGATATCTCCGATGTGGTTATTTTTAATATCGCTTCTTATCATCCGACTAATTATTTAAAGATTCTTAATGAAAGAAACATTCCTGTTCATCAGGAGAGTCGTGCATCAACAGAGCAAGAAGCCATGCCGAAAGCGAGACTGCTATGGATTATTTATTTAGAGATGGAAGGAAACAAGACAAATAGAGATGACCAGATTCGACTATACAAAGGACAGGAATGGATAAAAGACGCCGATCAATATGGGCGAGCTGATTTAAGCCCTTATAAATGGCAACGATTAACTTTTGCTCGGCTGATTCCTTTAGGGCGCTATCGTTTTAAGGTCATGGTTTTTGAAAATTTAGGCTTGAGAATTACCTGTGTGGGAGAGAATGTTGAGCATGCGCGGATTTATAGTATAGATGTCTATCGTCTACTGGCCAAAAAGAGTTACCAAGGGAAAAGACAATCTTTATCCGCAATATGGTGTGGCAAAGGGCGAACTTTAGAACAAGCAAAACGAATGATGCTGGCTTCTTTATTGATGATTGTATTGTTCGCTCCATCGGTGATGGCACAGGATAGTGGTCAGTGGTCAGTGGTCAGTGGCCAGTGGTCAGCGTTCAGTGGTAAGGGATTGCTGTCTTACTGGCCGTGGGCGATTACGGTAACGGTCGCGATAGCGCTGGTTTATTTCTTTAGTCGATGGAGAAATTCTTTGGGCGCGACAATGGGGATACCTTCGAAGGATTTAAGGACGAGCAGATCTTTGTCCCCGGTGACAATACAGTCGGGGCGCATAGGTGAAGAAATGGCGCATGAGAGGACCATATCGTCTTTGGGGTCGCGGCAAGCACGGACATTTTCGGTTCCAGGGGAAAGAAAAAAATCGGTATCGATCAATTTCTTAAATCGGTGGAGAGAATCCTTATTAAAATACGGCTTTAGTTCGGGCCGATCAAGGACATTGATTAACTCGATCCGCATGTCCGGGGAAATGATAGGGGTAAATTGGCCGTGTAGGAAAAATTGGAGGATTTCCGTGAGGGTTCCGCTTTTCTTAAAAAGAGCGCTGACAAATACATTGGTGTCAATAACCGCCTTTAGATCTTTTCTCATACAATTCCTGACGGGCTTCTTCACAAATACGGTCGATCTCTTTTTGCGATATAGGGTTTTTCTTTATTCGCTCGTCGATACGTTTGAGGATCGTGTTCCATCTTTCTTCGCGGTTTTCAAGCTCAAGTTCCTCGATCAACCGGATCCTCTTCTTAACGGGAAGCCGACGGATAACTTTTTTGATCTGTTGAATGTTAAGCTCAATTCTGACCATAGGGCAAATCTCCTTAATCCCGAATATAACATGCCGTTTATTTCAAATCAAGGAAGAAGTCAAGAGAGTGGAGCCCGGCAATTTGAATTTAGGTCTCAGCCTCGCGGGTGGATGATGCTAATCTCGCTTGTACCCTTGGCTATCGCGATCAGTGCTCCATCGGTGATGGCGATGACAGAATATGTTGTCTTGCGAACAGCAGAAACGCATAGTACGGCAGAATGGATATTCTATTGGATGTGGAGAGTTCTCGGGTTATTTCTTGTTGCCGCCATTGGTTTGTTGTGGTGGCATGCTAGACATCCTGTTATTCAAGCAAGTAAGAACCAGCCCTACGCGCCGGACGGTGATTCTTCTCCTTTCTTTAATCAACCGGCGAACGCAACATGGCATGATCTCGATATCGTTCCAGAAGAACAGCTTGTCAGAAAA
>JAGVNC010000088.1 GCA_020053475.1 Candidatus Omnitrophota bacterium
ACATTCCCGCAAAGGCAAGGCCGATGGCCGGCCTGTTCGAGGATTTTGGTGATCAATGTCACGACGGTGGTCTTCCCGTTGCTTCCCGTAACGGCAATCATCGGCTTTGTACAAAATTGCGCGGCAAATTCGATCTCCCCCAAGACGGGAATCTCTTTGGCAGCGGCCCATACGACCGGCAACGCATCGGGCCGGACCCCGGGGCTTAACACAATCAGATCGCTGTCTTCGACAAACGCTTGGCTGTGCCCCTTCGACTCCCGACGGATATTATTTTTTTTGCACCAATCCAAAAATTCAGAAGGCCAATCATCCAACGTGTTTTGATCGGAAATCCCCACGCTTGCTCCCAGTCGATGGCTTAAGCGAATCAGGGCCATGCCGCTCCTTTTTCCGCCAATGATCGTTACCCTTTTCCCAGCTAAATTAAGCATTATCGAATTTTTAATGTGGTTAATGTGACCAGCGCTAAAATAATCGCTAGAATCCAAAAACGCGTGATAATTTTTGATTCTTTCAATCCGGATAGTTGTAAATGATGGTGCAACGGGGACATCTTGAAGATGCGTTTTCCTCTTAATTTAAAAGACACCACTTGCAAGATGACAGACAACGCTTCAATGACAAAAACGCCCCCCATAATCACCAGGAGCATTTCTTTTTTAATGAGGATGGAAATGACACCCAGCGTTCCGCCCAACGCTAATGACCCGACATCCCCCATAAAAATGGATGCCGGATAACAATTAAACCATAAAAACCCCAGGCTAGCACCCATAATTGCCGCACAAACGATCGCCAATTCACCTGCTCCCGCGACATAGGGGAGAAAAAGATATTCGCTAAATTTCAGGTGCCCGGTGATATAACTCAAAATCGCTAACGTAATGCTCACCATCAATGTGCAGCCAATCGCCAGTCCATCCAACCCATCGGTTAAATTAACGGCATTGGATGTCCCCACGACAATCAACACGACAAATAAAATATAGAACAGCCCTAAATCAATCACAGCGTCTTTAAGGAACGGGACATCTAGTTTCGTTGACGTATTGGGATGCAGATAAATAAACGCCCCAACGACAGCCCCCCAAACGATCTGCCAGAACAATTTACTGCGCTTACTCAACCCCCGACGGCCCTTTTGCGTTAATTTAATGTAATCATCCACCCCGCCGACCACCGCCAAATACACACACGTCATCAGTGTCAACACAACATAGGGATTACTTAAATCGGCCCATAAAAGAACGGACAAGACAATGCTGCCAATGATAAAAATCCCGCCCATTGTCGGCGTCCCTTCTTTGCCGGCTTGAAAATGATCCAACGCCGGGGCGTCATCGCGCTTGGCGATCTCGTTGACCTTCAATTCCTTTAATTTACGGATAAAATAGGGGCCCAAGATCAGGCAGATCAAAAATGTCGTCACCGCGGCCATCCCTGCCCGGAAGGTGATGTAACGAAAAATGTTTAACCCAAAAAAAACGTCCCGCAATTCTGCTAAATAATAAAACACGTCTTCCCTCGCACGTTAGGCAAAATGGTTTTTGAGATAATTCACGGTTTTTTCTAAATGCATGCCCCGGGATCCCTTCACAAGAAGCACATCTCCCGGCCGACAATACGAAATAATTTGTTTGTGTAAATTTTCTAAATCAGAAAAATGCCGGGAATGAAGATGCGTTCGTCCTTTAAGGACGCCGTGGATTTCCTTGGCCCATCTCCCATATGTCAACACAACATTGACGTTAGACTGTTTCAGGTGCCGGCCGATGTCCCGGTGAAGCCGCTGGCTGTGCCTTCCTAATTCCAACATATCCGCGCAGACGAGAATCTTTTTCCCCGACGATTTTAATTGGCCCAAACTGTTAATGGCTGCTTTCAAGGATAACGGATTTGAATTATAACTGTCATCAATGAGCAGAAAATCCCCCACCGGTTGAACTTCAAAACGGCCGTTGTTGAATTTAAAGTTTTTAATATTCTTACTAATATTATTATAACTAAGTTTAAACAATCGACCACAACAAATTGCAGATAATGCGGCATAAACATTGTGGACAGCGGGCGATGGAAGGACAAACGAATCCCGGGACACGTTAAAATGGATCCCCTTCATCTCCGCCTTGTTGATTTTTGCTTGGACGTCACTCGGTTGGTCGATCGAAAAAGTCATGATTGTCTGAAGCGTCTTCTTTTTTAAGACAGACCGTAAAAAAATATCGTCTTTATTCAGGACAATGACCCCCTCGCGCTCGATAAAATCAAGGAGGACCATCTTTTCTTTGAAGACCCCTTGAGGTGTCTTTAATTCCTTAAGATGCGATGATCCAATGTTTGTCAACACAGCGACAGACGGCCGCACGAGGCTGGCTAACCAGGCAATATCGCCCGGCCTATTGGTCCCCAGCTCCAAAACGGCAATCTGATGCGACTTCGTTAGTTTCAACAGGGTTAAAGGAATCCCATATTGATTGTTCTCGGACTTTTCGTTTTTAAGGACGCGGTAGCGGGAACTTAAGACAGAAGCGATCAAATCTTTGCTTGTGGTTTTCCCCGCGCTTCCGGTAATCGCGATCACGGGCAATTGGAACCGCCGTCGATGGAAAGCCCCGATCTGGCCTAAGGCTTTTGTTGTGTCATCCACTTCAATGACAGGGATGGAACAGCGCCTTGGGATCGTTTGGGACACCACCAATGCGCCCGCACCCTTCTTGATCACCGCAGGAATAAACTGATGGCCGTCGAAACGCGGGCCGCAAATGGCGACAAAAATGTCGCCTTTTTTTAGGGTGCGCGAATCGATGGAGACGCCGTTCACCGTTGAGGAAAGATGGCCATTCTTCAATGTCCCGGACGTAGCCTGTAGAAGTTCAGCAATGGTGAACATTGAGGAATTGACGGACGATGTGTTCTTCATTAAAGGGAATCGTTTTATTGTTGAAAATCTGGTAACTCTCATGGCCTTTGCCGGCAATGAGGACAATATCATCTTTGCACGCCTTACTTAACGCCTGGCGGATGGCTTCTTGACGATCGGCAATGATGGTGTAATTCTTGCGCGTAAATCCTTGAACAATTTGATCGATAATGCTCTGCGGGTCCTCACTGCGCGGATTATCGCTTGTCACAAAACAAATATCGGCTTTTTCGCCGGCGACTTTCCCCATGCGGGGGCGTTTCGTTTTGTCTCGGTCGCCCCCACATCCAAAAACGAGAATAATGTTGGCAGACGCGATTTCTCTTAAAAAACGCAACACATTGTCCAACGCATCTTCCGTGTGCGCATAATCAATATAGACGCTGTAATCCTGGCCCGCGTCAATGCGCTGCAGCCGGCCGGGGACAGAATTCAGTTGCTCAATGCCTCGGCGGATCGCCTCCCGATCAATATTCAAAAACAAGCAGCCACCGATGACACCCAAGATATTATAGACATTATGGACCCCGGCCAAGGGCGTTGTCATCGTTAGGCTTCCATTGGGAATTTGGACGGTAAATTTAGAACCATCGGGGCTTAACTGAATATCCCGGGCACGGACATCCGCCGATTGATGGATCCCGTAAGTGATGACATTGGCCTTTGTCATGGAGCATAATTGTTGGCCGTAGGGATCATCCGCGTTAATGACGGCAACTGCCTTTGATGACAACTGCTCAAAGAGTTTAGCCTTGGCTAGGAAATATTCTTCCCGTGTTTTGTGGTAGTCCAAATGATCGCTGGTTAAATTCGTAAATACCGCCACCGTAAAATCGATTAAGTCAACCCGGCCTTGGTCTAGCCCATGGGAAGACACCTCCATCACACAATACTTGATCCCCTTGTGAGATAAATCGGAAAGGATCTGCTGATTGTCCAATAACCCGGGAGTTGTATTGGTCGACGGGACATTGTGGCTGCCAAGTTTATACTGCACGGTCCCGACCACTCCGCACTCTTGTCCTGCTTGTTTCAGGACAGATTCAAACAAAAATGTGATGGTTGTCTTTCCGTTCGTCCCTGTGACGCCGATGGTATTGACGTTGCCGGAAGGATTCTGATAAAAGCGTTGAACAAGTTTCTTAAATAGTTCGTGCAGGTGAGGTGTTTGAATGTAACAAATATTGTCTTTAACAGAAATATCCGGGGTAGAGGCTTTTTTGACAACGATCCGCGATCCTTTGTGAATTGCTTCATCAATAAATTTCTCTCCATTGGCATTGAGGCCCGGGAGCGCAAAAAAAAGACTCCCCGGCTGGGCTTTTCGTGAATCACAGCATAACGCCGCAATTTCCCAGTCTGCGCAGGGATTGTTGATCCTTCCATCAAACGAACCTTCCAATAGCTGTTTTAACTGCATTCCAGATTCCTTGGCCCGTCTTCTAGCACAACGTACTAGCGCTTAACGGCCGTTAATGCTGGGGCATCTAATGTTTGAAGGTATTTTAACGAATTCTCAATCACTTCTTGAAAGACCGGCGCGGCCACCGTCCCGCCGAAATAACTGGGATGAGGCTCATCGAAAACGACGATAGCGGCTAATTGCGGATTGTCCGCCGGAGCATACCCCATAAATGTTGCATAGAACTGACTGTGGGAATAGGCCCCACCCACCACTTTCTGCGCCGTCCCCGTTTTTCCCGCGACCCTGATCCCTTGAATTTTAGCCTGGGGCGCTGTCCCATTCTCTGTCACGCCAACCAAAATCTCCGTCAACCGGCGCGCCGTCTCGACACTAATCACCCGCCCCGCAACCTGCGGCTCAAACGATCTGATGATTTTTTCTTGCCCATCTTTGATTGCCTTCACGAACGATGGTTTCATCATGACCCCATCGTTGGCAATCGCCGCCATCGCATAAATCAATTGAAGAGGCGTCACGACGACTTCCTGGCCGATGGGAATCGCCCCGATCGATGTCTTGGACCATTGGGATACAGGCTTTAAATATCCAGCGACCTCCCCATACATATCGATGCCCGTCAATTCCCCAAACCGAAACCGTTTGCCGTATTTATAAATAATTTCAGGCCCTAACTTTTGGGCAATTTTGGTGACTCCGATATTGCTCGACATTTCAAAGACTTCCCGGAATGTCAATGTCCCATGCGGGCGGTGATCATGAAGAATGTGGTTCGCGACCTTATACGATCCATTTTCACAGAAAATCTTATCGGTTTCAACAAATTGTTCCTCTTCCAACGCGGCGGCGGCAGTGACGATTTTAAAAACGGATCCCGGCTCATAGAAAAAGCTGATCGCCCGATTGGTCCGATTCGCAACAGGGCTTTGGGCCGCATGGTCAAGATTATACGTCGGTAAATTCGCAAAGGCGAGGATTTCGCCTGTTTTTACATCGATGACAATAATACTGGCGCCCTTGGCGTTATGCTTCTTCATGGCTTTTTCCAAGGCGCTCTCCGCAAGATATTGGATGGTTTCATCAATGGTCAACACCACGTGATAACCGTTTTTTGCCAGGAAATAATCCCGCTCCAGCATCAACTCCCTCTGGTGAGCATCCCTGAGAATCCGCATCCACCCCGAAGATCCTTTCAATTCTTTATTGTAAAAAAGCTCTAGGCCTTCCAGCCCGTCATTATCAACGCTGGCAAAGCCAATCACGTGGGCGGCCAGCGACCCATTGGGATAAAACCGTTTACTTTCTTTCCGAAAACCTAATCCTCTGATTCTTAAATTGTTGACTTGTTTCGCCTCCTCCGCGGACAATTTGCGTTTCATCCAAACAAAATATTTATTTTTCCCAACGCGGTCGGAAATATCGCCGGAAGACATTTGCAGAATCGCAGGCAACTGTTGAATTGCCCTTTTTTTATCTTCGGCTGTCATGGTCTTGGGATTGGCGTATAACGAATCGACAGGGATATTAAACGCTAAGGGGCGCAAATTGCGGTCAAGGATCGCTCCGCGCACCGGCTCCAGTTCCACATAATGGTTTTGTTGTTTCTTCGCCAGGGCGGCTAAGTGTTCGGAACGAAACACCTGGATCAGTGTTAATTTGATCGCAAAAATAAAAAGGGCGAGGAAAAAGAAAAGGAAAACGAGAATAAAACGAAGGTCATGTTTGCGTAGGTGCACGTCACATCACAGGCTTAAATTTTTTAAAGGCCAAATTATTTTAACGGGGTTTTGCTTCCGCCCGAGCATTCAACGACAACAAACTTAACAACGAAGAGGTCTTTCCTTTTGCCGATTGATCCCCTTCGGGCACTTCTTGTTTAGCGAACATCCCAGCGCCTCCGGGATGAATGACATGGCCCGGATCAAGGAACTCCATTTTAGAATTTTCCACCAAAATTTTATCGCCCAGATGATGCGCTGATGTCAGGGACAATATTTTATATGTCAACAAGCCGTTGTCTTCCACCAAGTTCTTGATTTTTTGCTCTTTGACTTTTCCCTGATAGGCCAAGCCAAAAATCTGCATTTGTTGATGGATGGAAATCAACGACAAAATCGTCACCCAAGACAAAATTTTGGCAAACTTGATCAAATTCATTTAAATCCTTTCGATGATCCGTAAACGAGCACTGCGGGCCCGCGGGTTTTGAACGACTTCCGCTCCGCCAGGACGCAAAGGTTTTTTAACGACCAACTTCCATTCCCCTTGTGCTGCCCACTGCCTAAACTGCTGCTTAACAATTTTATCTTCCAACGAATGAAAAGAGATCACGGCCATCCGCCCCCCCTTCTTGAGCAAAAGACGGCATTGCGTTAAGCCCTCCTCTAGCGATTCCAATTCCCGGTTCACGGCAATCCGTAACGCCTGGAATGTCCGTGTGGCGGGATGAATCCGTTGATGGCCTCGCTCATAAGGCATTGCCTTCATGACGACGTTACATAATTCCGACGTGGATTGAAGAGGCTGACGGGTCCGTTCTTTGACCAACGCGTGGGCGATCCGGTGATGCCAGCGCTCTTCACCAAATTCTTTAATGATCCTCGACAATTCATGCTCGGAAAGAGAGTTGATTAAATCAAAGGCCGAAATATAACTGCCTTGATCGAGCCGCATATCCAACGGCCCCTCTTGGCGCAGGCTAAATCCACGCAAGGGATTGTCTAATTGAAAACTCGAAATGCCCAAATCCAGGAGGATTCCGTCAACCTCCTTAATATTGAGTTCATAGAGAAATTTTGGGATATATCGAAAATCACCGTGAATCAATGTGCTTTGCGATTGATAATCCTTCAACCTCTCCTGCGCGATGGTTAATGACTGGGCATCGCGGTCCATTGCGATCAATCTTCCTTGCGGCCCTATTTTTTCAAGGATCGCCCGCGCATGCCCGCCCAACCCGAGTGTCCCATCGACAATGACATGCCCCGGCTGAGGAGACAAATAGTCCAAGACCTCTTTGAGCATCACGGGAATATGTTGTTTGCCTTCTTCGCTCATGGATTCTTGGATATCTTCCCAAATCAATGACGATATCATCCTGCCCCTTAAATATTGAGAATGTTCTCCGCGATGCGTTCAAACGATTCACTTGATTGATCAAAATAACTCTTCCATAAATCCTGATCCCAAATTTCAATCCGATTCGCGACGCCTAAAATAATGGTGTCACGCTTGATATTGGCGTAAGTTTTAAGATAGGGAGGGACGATAAACCGCCCTTGGCGATCGGGGATCACATCCACCGCCCCCGAAAAAAACAAGCGGTTGAAATTGCGCGCCTCTTGTTTAGTAAAAGGCATGTTTTTAAATTTTTGCTCTTGTGTCCGCCACTCCTCTTCGGCAAACATAAAAATGCATTTATCCAGGCCGCGTGTAATAAAAAATTTATCGACGCCGGCTTCTTTACAAACGTCCCGGAATTTGGCAGGAAGAATAATCCTGCCCTTGCGGTCTAATGAATGTCGGAATTCGCCGTAAAACATAGAGACGACTCAATAAAGGGTTGAACGAGATATAAACCACTATACTCCACTTTACTCCACTATTGTCACATTCTACAGAACCGCTAATCCCTTGTCAATACAGAACTTAAAGAATTTGTCCGCACCCCCACCTATTGTGCCTCTTAACCCACTTTACCCCATCATTGGGGCCGCCTCAAAAACAAAAAAGACTGCAAAATATGTTTTGCAGTCTTTTTTAACGATCCTTACAACGAATTAATGTTAATAATCGCTGTCTATATTTTCCCCCAACGCGTCACTCATTGGTCATTTCTAAACCAATGGAAAGGAAAAAGGCAATAGAATTCATCTCTTAAGAAGCCGTCGAGCGGTTGCTTCATCGTTCTGAATTTGTTCAATCAATTTCTCTTTCGTATTAAACATCCGTTCTTCCCGGATTTTATAAAGGAACTCGACCAATAATTCTTTCTCGTATAAATTCTGATGAAAATCAAAAATATGGGCTTCCACATGAATACGGGTATTATGTTGGCCGAATGAAGGCCGCCGCCCGATGTTCGCCATCCCTCGCAGTTTCTTTTTCCCTAAAAAAATATTGACTGCATAAACCCCCATGGGCAAAATCACTTCCGTCGCAACCTCGATATTAGCCGTCGGGTACCCCAATGTTTTCCCCCGGGCCTCCCCCCTGACCACACGCCCCATTAATGAAACGGGACGGCCGAGCCAACGCTGCGCTTCTTTTAATTGCCCGTCGCTAATCTGTTCCCTGATCCGCGTACTACTAATTTTGGCCAACCCTCCCTTAACCGATTTCACAGGATTCACCTTAAAGCCAAACGTCTGGCCTTCCTGTTTAAATAAATCCAATGTCCCCGTACGGTCTTGGCCAAAACGAAAATCATCACCGACAAAAACCTCCCGAGGGCGAATGCCGCGGACAAGATATTGTTGAATAAAGCGATGCGGTGTCATTGTCGAAAAACTTTTCGTAAAACGGACAACCACGCAAGCATCGACACCGAAATCCGATAAAATTTTTAACCGATGCGGCAAAGAAATGATGAGAGGCAAATGAATTTCCGGATGCAACACGTGAATCGGATGCGGCCAAAATGTCAATACCACCGCCTCGCCGCCGATTGCCTTGGCACGCCTCACCGCTTGACGGATCAGCTGCTGATGGCCCAAATGAAGGCCATCGAAGACACCGATCACCAAGACAGCTTTTTTAAAAGGCTGCTTAACCCTCCCAATGCCGGATATGACTTTCATTAAGGTCCTCAAGGCGCACAGCCTCTTGTAGTGTAAAAGCCCCGATTTGCGTGCGTTCGATCTGCGTGACACAAGCCCCGCACCCTAAAATTTCACCAATATCGTCGGCCAATTGGCGGACGTACGTCCCCTTCGAACATTCCACATAAAATTTCACTTCAGGGGGATTGAACTCCTGTAACTGGAAACAACGAATATGAATTTTTCTTGGCGAACGTTCGACCGTTAACCCCTGGCGGGCCAATGTATAAAGTTTTTTCCCTTTGACTTTGAGGGCCGACACCATGGGGGGGATTTGTTCAATCTCGCCTTGAAATCGGGAAAGGACTTCCTCCACTTGTTTACGGGTAATATGGTCATAAGGCCTTCGCTGGGTTACCTCGCCTTGAATATCGGCACTATTGGTCGTAACGCCCAAAAGGAACGTCGCCTTGTAAGCCTTGCCCATATTGACAAAATCATTAAAACATTTTGTCGTTTCTCCCAATAGCAGCACCAAAAGGCCTGTGGCCAGCGGGTCCAGCGTCCCGGCATGCCCTACCCGGCGCATGTTAAATTGACGCCTGACCCTCTGGACAACATCATGCGATGTCAACCCTTGGGGTTTATTGATCAGAACGATCCCTTTCATAGTAGTTCCTTAATTTTGGCTAATACGCGGGGCTTACTTTCTTTTAAAGAGGCGGGATAAAGGCAACCACTTGCTCGACGGTGTCCTCCTCCTTGAAAAAAATGGGCCAGATGAGCGACGTTGACGCGGTTGGTGGAACGGAAATTAATCCGGGTCTTTTGAGAAGACACCTCTGTAAAAATCACTAACACTTCCATGCCCTTAATGGCGCGTAAAAATTTAAAAATCGTGTCCCGAAGATCAAAATCCGCGGAGAATTGGCAAAGGACATCCTTGGGCAATTCGACACAAGCGACCTTTCCGCCATCATAAATTTCAAAATCCCCGACAATTTTGACAAAGGCTTTAAGATCATTGAGAGGAATCGTTTCATACAGTCGGCCATAAAGTTTAGAAACCGGTAACCCGAAGCGTAAAAGATCCGAGACGATTTGATGCGTCCGGGCCGTCGTATTCTCATAACGAAAACACCCCGTGTCGGTCATCATCCCTAAATACAAATACAAGGCTAACTTTTGATCCAAACGGCAACGGGCTTGTTTGAACAGGGCATACAATATTTCTGCCGTCGATGAAGCCTTGGGGTCCACATAATTCAAATCCCCGAAGTTGTCATTGGTGACATGATGATCAATATTGATCACGAGAGCGTCTTGAGGTAAAAGAGCGGCGACATTCCCGATACGATCTTTTTCCCCGCAATCCACGACGATCACCGTATCCGCATCCACATTGATGCCCGGATGGAAAGGGCGGATTTGTTCGGTCCCCGGGATAAATCGAAACCGTTGCGGCACGGCTTCGTTGTTAATGATCTGAAATTTCTTTTTTAACAACTTCAAATAATGCGCCAACGCCAATTCCGAGCATACTGCGTCCGGGTCAGCGTTCTCATGGGTGCTGATGAGAAGATGTTTACTCTTCTTGATTCTCTGGATGATTGTCGATAGATTCATTGTGGATCTCCTGGAGAGTTTCCTCGATACGGGCGCTGTACTCCAACGACTCGTCGTAATAAAACGCCAATTCGGGAGTATAACGCATTTTCATCCGTTGTCCGATCATCCGACGAATGATGCCTTTGGCCGCGTCCAACCCTTGTTGAGCGGATAACATTTTTTGACTGTCGCCGATGACACTAAAAAAAACCTTGGCATTGCGCAAATCAGCGCTCACAGCCGCTTGCGTAATGGAAATAAACTCTAACCGCGGATCATTGAGTTCCGACTGGATAATCCGGCCGATTTCCCGCTTTAATTGCTCATTAACCTTTTCTAAACGCCCCATTCTTGTTCCCCCTTCGCTTCAATAGTTGTTGGGCGGCCATGAGCTCCTGCCGATCATTCTTGATTCTTCCATCAATTTTTTGATAAAGAACTTCTTCCAGCGCCTGCCCCATTCGACGGGAAGAAGCAAACCCTAACAATTTTAATTGGGTTCCATTAATATTGAGTTTTACATGTTGATCTTGAGTCAAAAACCGGCTAATCCTTTGTCGAGCGCTGCGTGACGAAGTTTTTCCCCGCAAAAATAAAATTGTGGCTAGTGAAAACCCCCCCAATAATCTATAAACACGGCTTGGCGAGCATGATTTTTGGGAAATACATTGAAGGGCCTTCAGCGCCTTCGTCGATTGAAGAAGGCTTGTCCTCTCTTCTCTAGTAAGCTGAAATCGTTGGCTGATTTTTTCTTTGGAAGCATCCGAGACATTGCCCAACAACGCGATTAAATAAATCAACCCGGGTTGAACACGGAGCCCCTTGCCGTTTGTTTGATTCATGCTGGCCTGCACGTTCTCAAGGGCCTTCCAATCTGGATTCAGGGCAATCTTAAAAAAGGCGAGCCCTTTGAGTTGATAAAGCCGCTTTAAAGGCTTCAGGGGAATCTTCTCACCCAATATTTTCTTAAATTCAGCAAAATAACGGGGAGGCTTAACATTGTGATAAAATTTTTGTTTCATGGCCATTTTCCAAAGGCCCAACGTTTTGGGTTCCACATGAAACCCTAATCTCTGCTCAAAACGAACCGCCCGCAAAAGCCTTGTGGGATCGTCAGCAAAACTCTGATCATGAAGGACCCGGATCTTTTTGGCCTTTAAATCTTCCTGGCCGGCGAAGGGGTCAATCAACATCCCTAAGTTGCCTTGATTCAACGCAATGGCCATGGCATTAATCGTAAAATCGCGGCGGCCAAGATCATCACGCAATGTGCCGGGCATTACAACAGGCAAGGCGCCACGATGAGGATAATCTTCACGACGGGCCGTCACTAAATCCACATGTCGATGAGGGAATAATAGCGTCGCTGTTCCGAATTCCCGATAAATTTTTACATTTGCCTTCAATGATTTAGCCAAATGACGGGCAAACTCAATGGCATCCCCTTCAATCACGATATCCAAATCCAAATTCTTTTTATTGAAAAGAATATCCCGGACGGGGCCGCCCACAAGATAAACCCTTAACTTCGAGCGATCAGCTTCCCGGCCAATGTTCTTAAGGAACGTGCGTGTCGTTTGATCCAATTGGTTCAAATAATTTTTCATCACTTTTTGTTAAGCGCGCGGATGGAATTGTTTATGAACGCTTTTTAACCGTTCGCGGTCCACATGGGTATAAATTTGCGTTGTTGAGATATCCGCATGGCCCAACATTTCCTGCACGGACCGCAAATCCGCGCCGTGCTCCAACAAATGCGTGGCAAACGAATGGCGTAACGTATGCGGTTTGATGACTTTTTTAATGTTGGCTTTACGCCCATACTGCTTAATTAATTTCCAAATACTTTGCCGGCTGATTCTCTTGCCTAATCGGCTTAAAAACAAAATCAATGTCATCTGGTCTTTGGCCAAT
The DNA here is from genome assembly GCA_020053475.1 of Candidatus Omnitrophota bacterium. GTDB lineage: Bacteria > Omnitrophota > Gorgyraeia > Zapsychrales > Zapsychraceae > JAGVNC01. The sequence goes on from JAGVNC010000088.1 coordinate 12,629, forward strand.
TTCTGGCGTGTCGTCGAGCAATATTTTTTGACGGCTCCACAGGCACGCTTGCCGATGGGAATAATCCGTTCTTTGCGGCCCTTCCCCAGGCAACGGACATACCCTAATTCCAAATTGATGCTATCTAATTTCAGGTCCACCAACTCTGAAACGCGCATGCCGCTGGCGTAAAACAATTCTAAAATCGCGTTATCGCGGATGGCTTGCCAATTCTTCCCCTGTGAGGCTTCAAGCATCGCTTCGATCTCTTTGACCGACAACACATCGGGGATCCTCTTCCATAACTTCGGTGTATCGACCAAATACGTGGGATCCTCTTGAGCTAACCTCTCCCTGACTAAAAACCGATGGAACATTTTAATCGCCGCCAAGCTTCGGCCAATTGAATTGGCAGACAATTCTTGTTTTTTTTGATGAAACATATACTCCGTAATCCTGTCCCGTTTCACTTGGCTCACGCGCTGAATCCCCTGGCCATTCATGTATTTCATATACTGTTTCAAGTCCCGTCCGTAGGCGAGAATCGTATTTTGCGCGAGCCCCCGCTCGACGGAAAGATAATTTAAAAAGTCATCGACATACTCTTTCATGCGGCCTCATCTCAACGGATTTAGTCTTTATAAGCCTTCTGCGCGGTAAGGGCTTCCGGAGATAAATGAATCCTTACATTCTTCGCGCTGTGTTCAATGTCTTTACTGATAGCAAACATATTGCGTAATTCGGGCGGCTTTTCATACCGGGCCAAAACGGCATTCATGGCGTCAACAACAGCCTGTAACTCTTGTTGTTTGGACGCATCGACCCATTGGGCCATCTCTTGGAGTTCCTTAATGAGTTGCCCCAACAGATATTTTTGCTTTTTGTCAGACCCCCGGCCCAAACGGCTCCCCCCTACCTCTGCAATAGTATTTAATATTTCATCATTCCATACTTTCCACAACATGTAATGATGCCGGTACTTTTCTTGGGGAGTATAGATTTTGGCCGCATAATCAATGGGCTCCAAAACAGGGATAAAATTTTGCGCCTGCTCTTTCTCTTTCTTCTTCTTGCGGATGAATTTCTTCCGCATTGTTTGACAACCTGCCGAAGAAACGACAAAGATGAACAGGCAAACGACAAGAGTGAATTTTTTTAGAAATTTCTTTCCCGGCCCATGTTGACTATGCATGAATCATCTCCTGAAATTGTTGTTCGTTTAATATCGTGACGCCTAAATCTAGGGCTTGTTGATGTTTGGAACCGGGAGATTGCCCGACAACAACGTAATCTGTATGTTTACTGACGCTGGAAACAATTTCTCCCCCTAGCTCCCGGACTAACGCGCTTGCTTGAGAGCGCGTTAACGATGTTAATTCACCGGTAAACACAAATTTTTTTCCTGATAATGCCCCTTGGTTAACCGCTATTGTTGCCTCTTGGGAATTGACACCCGCCTGCTTTAATTTTAAAATTTCTTTTTTTGTTGCTGGATTTTTAAAAAAAGAAACGACCGAATCCGCAATGGTTGGCCCAATTTCAGGGATAGCCGTCAGGTCTTCTTGCCGGGCCTTCATGACATTCTCTAACAATCTAAAATGTTGGGCCAGCACAAATGCTGCCTTGGCCCCGGCATGAGGAATCCCTAAGCCGAATAAAAGCCGCGACAACGGCCTTGTTTTACTAGTGTCAATCGCCTTGAGAAGATTGTCAGCGCGTTTTTCGGCAAATAACTCGAGCCCTAAAAAGTCTTCCTGCGTCAATGCATAAATGTCGGCGCAATCCTTAACGAGCCCCTGATCAATCAACTGCCCGACGGCCGCCTCCCCTAACCCTTCAATGTCCATCGCGGCACGCGACGCGAAATGGATCAAACGCCGTTCCAGCTGTTTAGAGCATCCGGGATTGATACAGCGATAAGCGACTTCCTCGGCCTTGACCTTGATAACTTTCCCGCCGCATTGCGGACAACTCGTCGGGATCTTCAATCTCCCGTTCTTTGCCGATTTTTGGGACTCAACAACCTTAACGATCTTTGGAATCACATCACCGGCCCGCTCAATCAACACACGGTCGCCTTTCTTGACACCCAGGCGTCGAATTTCATCAAAATTATGCAACGTCGATCGAGAGATCGTCACCCCCGCACACTGGACGGGTTCCAACATCGCGATCGGAGTTAAGACACCCGTACGGCCTACCTGAATGACAATATCGTTGACGATTGTCGTCGCTTGATAAGCCGGGAATTTATAAGCCACCGCCCAGCGCGGTGACTTTTGTGTCACGCCCAGGCGCTGCTGCTGGCCTAGATCATTGACCTTAATCACGACCCCATCCACTTCATAGGGAAGAGTGTTACGTTTCTTCTGCCATTCTTCACAAAACGCTTTGACTTGATTAAGCGAAGCGCACAAACGATTTTCATGGTTGACCGCAAATCCCCATGCCTTGACTTTCTGTAAAAAATCCCAATGTGTTGGGAAATGTGTATCGGACTTCATTAATCCAAACGAATGGATGAAACATTGCAACCGTCGCCGGGCCGTCAGGCGGGCATCCAGGAGCTTAACGGAACCACTCGTGGCATTCCGGGGATTGGCAAAAATCTCTTCTCCGTTGGCTTTCCTTTCTTGATTGAGTTTCAAAAAATCAGCGCGGCCCATATAGGCTTCGCCTCGCACCTCCAACACCGAAGGAAATTTTTCTTTGCCGGCCGGCGTTAACCTTAAAGGGATCGAACGCATCGTCTTTAAATTATGGGTCACGTCTTCCCCCATGGTTCCATCGCCGCGCGTAGCGCCTAAAACAAAATTCCCGTTTTCGTACGTTAACGAAATGCTCACCCCGTCGATTTTAAGTTCCGCTACAAATTCCACATTCGCGTGGCCCAAGCCCTTCGCCACACGGCCACCCCATTGGTCCAATTCTTCGAACGAATAGGTGTTATCCAACGAATACATTTTCACCCGATGCGCCACGGGGTTACCGGCAACATCGAGCTTACTGCCGATCCTCTGCGAGGGAGAATGGGGCTCAACCAAATCAGGAAATTCCTTTTCTAATTTCAGGAACTTTTGCATCAAATCGTCGTATTCTTTGTCCGAAATCGTCGGCTGCGACAAAGCATAATAACGATGATTATGCGCCTCAATTGCTTTGGAAAGTTTCTGAATTTCTTGTTTGGCTTTCTGTTGATCCATGGTTATTGTCCGACGGCCAATCGTTGGGCCAGGATGTCCGGCAAGCCGGCCTCTAAAATCTTCTGTTGGGCCCGCTCAACGGCATAAGGAATCCTTCGAACTTCTAATCTTTCTAAATCAGGATCATAAATACAAAAAGAAGCATGCGGGTTACCATCACGCGGCTGGCCAACGCTTCCCACATTGACGATATAATGATCGGCGTTGTTCAACGCTACATAGCGGGGATTAAGATACTCCATTTGATCCGGCCGCTGAACTAAGACTCGCGGGACATGGGTGTGGCCGGTGAAACAAATGTTTCGGTCCATCAGATAAAACGTATCCGCGGCTTGAGACATATCGGTAATGTAAATGAATTCTTCCGGTTTATTGAGTGTGGCGTGAACCATGATAAATTCAGAATTTTTAAATGTCAGTGAAAGCCCGGCCAAGGATTCAACATACTTTGGGGCGATATGCTGTTGTGTCCACACAACAGCCTTTTGAGCGACAGAATTGAAATGTGAAAAATCCATTTCCCCGGCGACAGCCAAATCATGATTGCCCGCGACCATCGTCGCCTTCAGGTGTAAAACCCGATCCACGCATTCATTAGGATTGGCGCCGTAGCCAACAATATCGCCGACGCAAAAGAAAGAACGCACCCCTTCTTGCCGGCACGCCTCAATCACCGCTTCCAACGCTTCCAAATTACTGTGAATATCTGCCAATATCCCGTAGCGCATTGAATCAATGAATCTTAAATTTCGTTAAATTCCCTTCGGCCGCCGCGAAATTGATGTCTTTGTGATGCACATACCCCCCAAAATGCTCTTCAATCTGCCGGCAGAACTCTTCAATTGTTTCCCGAGGGCCCTCGGCAAGAATTTCCACTCGGCCATCGTTGACATTCCTGACCCAACCGTTCAAGCCCAAATGATCCGCCAACCGATTAACGGTGTATCGAAATCCAATCCCTTGCACAGTCCCCGAATAAAAAATATGGGCGCGAACCATTTATTTTATGGATCCCCACCCCGCTATAATGGGGTGGTTCCTTTCTGAATTACCCCCTGCTGATCCGCCAAAGGCGGATCAAAACGCCGGGGGTTTATCCGCCCGATTAATTTACCGGCGGATAAACCGTATGGCCAAAGGATAACGGTATTCCTCGTTATTCGCCGTCTTGACCGTCGCAATCACCGTTAGAAAGAAATCCGCAATGGCAATCGCCCACAGCAAAAGAACCCCGATGCCAATCGAAATCAAGGCTAAGCCAATGATCCAATACAACGACATGGATATTTGAAAATTGAGCGCTTCTTTCCCATTTTTATCGACCAACGGCATGCCCTGTTTCTTCACGAGCCAAATGATGAGCGGACCGAGAATATTTCCAAAGGGAACCGCCATCATCGACCAAAATGGCAAGAATGTGAGAAGCGCACTGCCGTGGCAAAAGGCCGCCCACATTTTTTCATTACGTTGAGGAGATGGCACAATCACAGGTTGTTGTTCATCCATTGCATTCTCCTATGTTAAAAATCAATTGATTCTACTCAACTGATATTCAAGCGCACTGTGGCGCTAATTTAAAATTGTTGAAGTCTTCAAATACCCATTTAT
>JAGVNC010000054.1 GCA_020053475.1 Candidatus Omnitrophota bacterium
CTCCGGGCCTTTAAGGGCTTCGACAAGTCCGGCTGTTGTAATCATCGGCATCGGTTGTCCCTGTAAACTTGAGGATGTCAGCTTTGTGTCGACAAAATCATCGATCGCCGATAAAAATATATATTCGTGACCAACATTTTGCAGCGTTAGTTCCATGTACATTCGCGATGTCGGTTCGAGTTCACGCAGATAAAAAACATCGACGCCGTTGATGCGGTCTTGACGGACAATGTCAAAATCCTCAGCCAGATAAAGTTTTGGTTTTGGCGCAGTTTTCTGCGCATTGGGATCGGTGCCTTGACCTTGGATTTGATAGGAACCCAACGCTTTACTTGCCAACTCTCTAAGAGACTCGTCAATGTCTTGCTGCGCCAATAGCTCATCGAGGAATTTGCCGGGGCCAAAAACATCCTGGAGAAAACCGATGCGGTCCAACCCGATCAAAACAGCCAAATAATCGTAAGTGTTCACATTCAGAGTAAACACGGAACGGACATCCGTCACCAAGGAAAGCGCCGGCAAACGGCCATCCCGCAAATCACTCAAACGCATCGCCACCTCTTGGGCCGTATAACTTTCCTGAGCGCCTAAGAGCACGCCGCTGTATCGTGTCGAGATCTCAATTCCCTCCCCAAGAAGGTCATTGGGTGGGACTTCCGCGGCTAAACGATTTTGGCCTTTCAGCCATTCCCTCAATAGGTCGTACATCTGAGCGAACCCTTGATTGAATCCAAACTTTTTGGCGACGTCACTTCCAGAGTCATTGTCCAAATAATCGACGGCTTGGCCTTTAAGGAGGAACTGTTGAAAATCCAGCGCGCCGGTGAATTTCAATCCAACATGAGAAACATTCAAGGCTTGCTGGGTCACCATCTTTTCGATATCGCCGCCGTGATAATCCTCAGGGTGGAAATGTTTCAATTCATGTTGAGTCACGATGCTGGTATAAACCTCAATGAGTTCATTGCGAGTCAGCGTGGGCATTGTCTTTCGGATCAATTGCCGCAACCGGTCATTGATCGCCGAAGCATCCACACCATCAGCTTTGCCGAATTGGGGAGGGATAAGATCGATTGGCTCATTTCGTAAAACAGGAATGATCACATCATCGACGTAACTCTCGATCAAGGAACGAACAATCAAAATCACGTCGATACTTGTGTAAGATTGGCCATCGAAATTGGGTTGAGGCTGGCCTGGCGCTGGTCGAACGTAAATGAATTTTTTATTATTGGCAAATTTGACGTCTTCAACGACAAATTGAATCCCGCTAATCGAAAAGATTGATCCCTTTTCGGCCTGCTTGAGAAGATCGCGCGTAGCGGTTGCCTTGGCCGCGACTTGAGCTTCGGCCGCTGGGGCGATGGATTGGGCCGCATCCTGGGCCCGAGATGGTGCAGCCACCAAAAGCAAAAGCGCAAACGGCAAAAACCCCTGAGCGCGTTTAGTTTTCGATGATGGCCAGATGAGCCTCAAGACAACGAGGAGAGCAAGGGCCAGCAAGCCCGTCGGGAAATAATAGGTACTGCTGCCATGCGCAGAAGGAGGCGCAAGAGTAATGGTTTTGGGGAATAATTCCAAGCCATAAGACTTGATTTTGTATCCGTGATATTCAACACCAAAGGCCTGGGTGATTAATGGCCGGTGATCATCCCCCATCGTTAAATAAATGTTGAGACCTTTTGCGATGCCTAAATCAGCGATCAGCTTGGCATGAACGATCCAAAATTTCGTTCTCCAAACAATACTAACGTCTTTAATAAAATAATTAATCGATTCAAACCCAGGGTTTTCAAAGTGTGCTTGAATTTTTTCAAAATCAGGCCTTAATTCCTCTGGCAATGCCCGGGCTTGCTCTGTTAACCCTAGAGATAAAGCCTTCAACAGCTCAATCCAAACCTCTGGATACCCCATCTCAAAATACTCGAACAGACTAAGGTCTGCTAATCTAGCTTTATTAGAAGAAGCAATGGCATCATACAGCCGCCACGCTTTAATCGACAATCCTCGACGGTTAAGCTTGAGATTATCCCATGTACGCGCCAACGACTCCCCATAGGACAAATCTGACATTATGTTTGAAAGACCTACTTCTACCGGTTCAGGGGTGTCAAACCACACATAAGGATCCTCTGGGGCTGTTAGCAAACTATATGCCAATAAAACATTTGCATAAGCAGCACTAAATTCTTCGTCATATCCTAATGTAAACCCTCTATCTCCTTGCATAGACTTGTCATAATCATCCTGCCGATACAACAACCCTTCTTTACCTAAAACAAGATGACGTTGAGCCCCCTCCACCAAAAGTTCGTTGAGTAACCAATAATAAGGATCATTGAGATCGTCCTCACGGTCATGCGTCATTCCCAAAATATAAATGGTATGGTTTTCCGCTAACGTCGTCGAGAGCGCCGACGAAGCTTCTTTTTGCGCAGCGGATTGTTGTGCTAGAGGATCAACAATAGATCCTTGGGCTTTCAGAGATGCAGGCAATAGCAACGATGAAATAAGAAGAAGGGCAACAACTCTTTGGATCGTTTCGGGCGCAGTCCTCGAAGAGGGCGGGCCGCGGGGCTTAGTCGTTGCAATGATCGCGGGGTCGGCAACATCGGCCCGGCGCCCAAAAGGCAATATTGCGCTGACGGGGGAATCGACAAAAACCGTATCGCCGACGCCGATCCCTTTAATGAGATGTTGATGGCCATTCGCCGGCGTTTCTGTCTCCGCGGGGATGGCCTGTCGAGGCATCGTTGCTGCGGCGTCACCCGAGCCTTTAGATATATTCCTTCTAAATCTTTCTTGATTATCCCCCAGATGCAACAGCCATTTAGCCACTTTCATACTTTGTCTCTCTAAGAGAACCTGGAGAATGCCAAACAGAGCGCTGCCAACAAGTAAAACGCTTAAAATAATCGGAATCACCTTAGCTTCCGGATTCGCCGGTGGAGAGATGACCGAATAAATCAGAGACCCGGCCGCCGCGAAAAACATCATTGATAACACCAACCCCATTTTATGCTGGTTCATATATTGACGCAAACTATCGGCACTTTCTGTTTTAATAAAAGGGATAATCAACGGGACGACAATCAACAAAGCAAGAATAGCCCAAGAACTCCCATCCCCCGATGAAAGATCAACGTCATTCCAGGCTTTGGCCTGCTGTCCTGCGGCATGGCCGGCGAGGAGTAATATCAATAGCCCCGGATAGATATCTTTTTTGGTAAACGTCCCGGATTGGGGATAGGGCGATGTCCATTTTTTTGCATGTCTGACAAGAAAATAAAAGGTTGATGACATTACGGTCCCAAGAACCAAAATAATTTTTATCATCACATGAATGTCATATTGGGCCGCCGCTTTGTAATATAAGAAATAAGCGGCTAAAATTACCGCTGCCTGTTCATAAAAAGCCGGCCCATTTCCGAAAGATTTACCTACAATTTTTCTTAGGCTAAACGATAAGATTGCTAAATAAATAAGCCAAAACGCCGATCCTAAAGAAGCAACAAAAATCATCGGATCTTTGGGCAACAGCCAAGCCGGGACGATAGATGAAGCCGGTGTTCCGGATTCATCTTGAAGCAAGAACCAGATCAATAACGCCCCCGCCGCAAGGCCGAGGAGAATTTGCCCCATCCTTCTGATCTTCTTATTCGCCTGAGTAACCATCCATGCCAAAATGCCTGAAGGAATTACAGCCCATAACATGTCTATCACGGCAAATCCGGCCTGGCCTCTGTCCGTCGGACCCATTCGGTCCCGAAGAACAGGTCCCCGGCCTTCTGTTTGACCAACGTCAATAGTCGGAAAATGATTGAAATCTTTACGGACAATATTTATATTTTTTACAAAAATATTCACAATGAACAACAGCACGACAAGCGACCCCAATAATAATACAGTGAGTAAAACCTTATTTTTCACAATGAGTCCCACATCCCCCGGATGAACAGCCATGAGACCAAAATATAAATAAAAAGATGCTAACAATCCGTTGGTTACCGCGGCAACATTTAAAGCCAAAGCAAAAATTTTCTGACGATGACGAATCATCTTGCTCAATCCAGTCAAAATAAGTCCGAAAACAAGGTTGGTGATAATCCCTCCAGCCCCTACAAAACTCATAGCTGCTTCCCTTGTCAAACCCCAAACACGAGCTGACGTACTCAAATCACCTAATTCGAAATCCACTTGTCCGGTGATGATATCATTAACGACAATTGTTAATCTTTGAACACTAAACAACTCTTGTGCTATCCAGAAATGACCGAGTTCATGTAGTGGGGCCATTAATATAATAAGAGGAAGACTGAGCATACCAACCTTCAACGCGATCTTGGCGCTTGGATCCCGGTTTTTTATACCTACCGCGAGAATGAGCAATATAGCGATGAACAGAAAAGATAGAAATCCGCTTGCGGAAGTGAATTCAAAATGGACAGGCAACGATTGTTTCATCAAGAACAATATTCCAATAGGAATCCCAATGATCAAAAGCCCAGTCAACCCATTGATAACGGCAAAACCGGCTTGGCCTGTTTTGTCTGCCAGCGAAGTCCTCGCAGAGGGCGAAGTCCTCGCAGAGGGCGAAGTCCTCGCAGAGGGCGAAGTCCTCGCAAGGGGCGAAGTCCTCGCAAGGGACGAGGGTCGGTGGGGATAAGATCCCTGTCCATTAGCAAGACTGTGTTGACCTTCTTTCCCTTCTATGTTATTCTTAACGTGTATCAATTGAATATTTTTGTTCTGGAGGATCATCCAATGAAATCTGAAAAGATTAAAGATATCAAAAAACGCTTTAAAAACGAATGGCTTTTGATCAGGGTCGATAAAGTAGAAAAATCCAGCCCTGTCAATGGGCATTTGCTCTCCCACAGCCCGGACCGGGACACCATTTACAAAGAAATCTCTAAATATAATGCCAAGTTTCCTGTATTGGCGACCTATTCCCAAGATGACCTTCCCAAAGGATACGTGGCGGCTTTCTTGATTCATGCCTAAATATTTTCTTAACCATAAATTAAATTTAATCCCTGTCGATGTTTCCATTGAAAGCGCAAAAGGCCGGTCTGTTTTCTTAAATCTGGCTCTTGATACAGGGGCCACCATGACCAGCATCCCCAGCGATGCGGCTATCAGCATCGGCTGCCATCCAACCCAATCAAAACGTAAAATTGAGATTATTACAGCCAGCGGAACAGAATATGTGAGCATTATAACGGTTCCCCGATTCCATATTTGGGGTGCCGTACTTAAAAATGTTGATTGTATCTGCCTGGAGATGCCTCCCAAAAGCTCCGTCAGCGGTTTATTAGGCCTCAACGTTCTCAAAAATTTCGATGTCCTTCTTAAATTTCGCTCCAACGCATTAGAAATTATCCCATAAACATTAACCATCCACACCAGCATCCATTCCGGTGAAACAGCAAAACCGGCCTGGCCTCTTTTGTCTGCCGGCGGAGTCCTCGCAGAGGGCGGAGTCCTCGCAGAGGGCGGAGTCCTCGCAGAGGGCGAAGTCCTCGCAGAGGGCGGAGTCCTCGCAAGGGGCGGAGCGCGGCGGGATAAATCATTGCCGTATTGACCTTGCTGGGAGGCTATGTTATGCTTTGAATGTAAGGAGGCCAAGATGATAAAAATTAAAATTGTACTCGAGAAAGGCCAGGATGGATACATTGTGGCCAGCTGTCCGGCTTTGAAAGGCTGCTGGAGCCAAGGCAAAACTGAAAAAGAAGCCATTAATAACATCAATGAGGCGATTCGTCTATATCTCAAACCAGACCCAAAAAATCTACGCAAAGCTCCCAACCGTAAAATAGTCAATATGCCATTATGAGTCCCAAGCCGCCGCTTCTCTCCGGCAAACAAATCGTCAAAACGTTTGAACGCATGGGTTATGTTTGTATAAGCCAACGCGGCAGTCATATCAAGATGAGAAACGAGGCCACGGAAAAGACGATTGTTATTCCCAACCACCTCGAGGTTGACCGCTGGACGCTCAAAGGTATTTTGCGTGATGCTGAAATTCCCGTGGAAGAATTTATAAAATTCCTTAAATAATCCCTCCCCTAAGCGCACGATAAAAAGAACTGGCCATAGGAGAAGTTCAATCATGACAGTGCCAGTTTCTTGACGGGGCGAAGTCCTCGTCCTCGCGGATGATCGCGGCCCATTTACGGCTGAAACGAGCGTATCTGTTCGAACATCGTCCTCCGGTCCAACAGATTCCCCAGGATCGGGTTCACGCTGATCTTTCCCATCATGATCTTGGTCCGGCGGCATGGTCACCATGATCGCATGATAATAACTAAAGCGATTGATACGATCCATGTCTAATCGGGCTGTCCAAGCTCCCAATGGTAAAAATAACAACAATTCTCTTGTGTCTTCCCGATCTCGGATCATCTTGAAATAATCCGATCTTTTAAAGGCCAAGATCCTCTCATTCCTGAAAGGAAACGTCCGTAGATCGAGGAGAAAATCACCGTAAGCAACGAGAAGTTCGGTTATGACATAACCGAAAGGACTGTCAGTAAGGCCGGGGACCGATGAATCAGCGCTGATGTGGATCAAGCTGAATATCCCCGGTTTCTTTACAATGCTTTTCTGCCTGGACAAACCCGGATAGGGATAGGGGAAAGCGAAGAAAACGGCTTTTCGGCCTTCTTGTTTCAATCCATTTTTCCAATGGTTAAGCGACCGATACAACCCGACCGGATGCGAGGCAATGGCCGTCAGCCGAAGCTGTCCGTTGGAGGCGCGGCGCAATTCTTCCAAGAGCTCGATCCAATCCGTTGGTTCATATAAGCTCTCCTCCAAGGCCTCTCTTAGATCTTCCGAGATCTCTCCCGTTGCCATAAAATCGGAAAGCCAGCGGTCCTTCCCTTGCCCCATGGGAAGCCCGACCTCATGGACCTCGCCCGCGCTCACCAATTCCGACAAGACCGATCTCACTGTTTTAAAAATATCCGGGTCTTCATAAATAAGATTCCAAATAATGATCTCGTTGGACGCGAGAACATCCCTAAAATAGGTTAGAAAGCCTTCCTTTTCAACCCGGGTGTGGTGAACATGGCCCAAGATCCGTCCTTTTTGCGGGGTAATGGCCTCTTCCCGCCACTGACGCTTGGCTTCTTCTAAAGCCGTTGTCTCAATGAGGTTGTCGGCATTACGGACGATGCTTTCCGTGATACGATCCAAAACCTTGGCCATCCAACGGGCAAAGGCCTCCAATAGGCCCGGAGAATCCCTGATCGAGGCAATTAAACGGGACAGGGCGCTGGCCCCTATTTTAATTTTCCTCAAAAGTGTCCAGCTGGACACTTTTCGCGCGAGCCAATAAACAAACGCGGCTGTGATCAAAATCTTTACATAGGCCGGCACTCCGGCCATCATCATTATCAATAACGGCCATCCCATATCGTATAATCTAGACCCGCTCCCGCCGTCTTCCGCGTCACCCAGATCAACCTGCTTTCCTATCTGATCCATTAAGTCATCCGGCACGTCCACCTTTAACACCTGGAACGCGGCCACGACTTCCTGCGGCTCAAACTCGCGTTTTATCATTTCCTCAAAGATTGCCTGCGGCTTGGCCTCCCCGCCGTCGCCATTCTCCAATTCCGCCCGTACCTGATAAATGGCCCTGACAACGCTCCTCAATGACTCCGGAAGGCTCCTGGCAAACACAATCTGCCGGACGTATTTTAAAAACTTGTTCAAATACCCTTCAAAAAGCATGGCTTTATCCGCGCCGTTCTTGACCATCATAAAATAAGGATTATAATGATTCGCCGCGGTTAACAGGACCTCCTGGGCGGTACTTTGTTCTTCCGTGTCACTAAATCGCCTGATAACTTTTACCTGATATTTGGCTGCCAGTTTGCCGGCCGCCTGCTGCCGTATTGGCCTGTTGAACGAGAAAAGCAGCAAGCCCATATTGGCATCAAATGCCTTGCCGCCTGCTTTCGCCTCCCGCGCCAGGGCCGCCGCGTCTCTTTTTATTGAATCAGTGATCATCCGCTCCATTTGAGCCGTCAGGCTTGTCTCATCCGTCAATAACGCCAGTAATACTTTGATTCCATCCCCGTCCACATCCATCCACCGCAGGTTTAAACGAAAAGCAAGATATGGTTTGTCTTGAGCGCTCAACGCGCTTGTCAACACAGGCATATCCCCATTGCGGGATATTATTTCTTTTAACCCTTCCAGGTAATAAGCCTCGTTTAAGGCTATTCTCATCATTTGCGATCCGGTGAATTTCTGGCGCTTAAATTGATCACTAAGATTTCCAGCTCGGGCCACCAAATCCTGGATGTCCGCCTTCGTTCGTGAGCTATGTAAGATAAGCGCTAAATGATAACCTTCCGTGATGCCAAGTTTCTTTAACTCTCCCACCAAATCCTGGATGTCCGCCTTCGTTCGTGAGCTCTGTAAGATAAGCGCTAAATGAGTCCCTTTCGTGATGCCGAGTTTCTTTAACTCTCCCACCAGATCCTGGATGTCCGCCTTCGTTCGTGAGCTATGTAAGATAAGCGCTAAATGA
>JAGVNC010000056.1 GCA_020053475.1 Candidatus Omnitrophota bacterium
GAGGATGTTGTCGAGCCTTTAACGCGGTACTTTAACTGAACCAACTGCTCTGCTAAGGGAAGCCCCAACCATCCACATCCTAAAACACTGATTCGTTGAGACTTCATACATAGGGATCAATCGCCGGGGGATGATGAAATTTCTTGGCTCACGTAATTCTTCAGGACAGCCCAAGTTTTCTTCCCCACAATGCCGTCGGCTTTTAATCCATGATCTTTCTGGAAATCGGCAATGGCTTGCTTGGTTTTAGCCCCTAATTTCCCGTCAACGGTGCCGTCATAATATCCTGCCGTTTTCAGCGCTTGCTGGACTTCCTGTTCGGAGACTTCAACCCGGATGATCCGTGTGTCTTCATCAGAAGATTGGTAATTGACATTGACTTTCTGCAGGGTTGGGGCCGGCATGCCCTCTTCGATATCCATCTCTTTCTCTTGATGGGTGGCGGCCAAATTGCTCATCTCGTATTTTAATTCTTCGATTTCTTGTTCTCGCTCGGCCAAGCGTTTCTCAATCTGAGCCACTTTGATTTGCAATTGGTTGATCGGCGTCGTTTGTTGTGTCAGCGCGCACCCGGATAGCCCGATAAGGCCTATCCCCATCCATCCTAATATCCAAACCCTTTTGATCATTCCCCCTCCTCCTTAATGCTGCATGAAAGTTTATCAATGCGCCTATCAAATGCTTTTAAAATTAACCATGAAAGTATTTTAACATAAAGTCGTTTTTTGCCTCGCGAAAAATCAAAATTTTATCGAAGCCCCGAAAAGAGCCCCGCAATCTTCAACCGACATTATTTTTCTCGGGACGCGGGTTCTAACAGACGGTGATCCAAAGAAAGAGGAACTTGCATCAAATCGATCGTAATCTCGTTAGGAATTTGTGGGTATTTTTGTCGAAATATATTGATGCCTTCTTCCTGCTCGTCAACGACATCAACGGTATATTCAAATCCTGGTTTAATCACAGGAATCCCCCCTAACCTGATTTTTTCTTTCGTCCCGATGATTTTTAATGTCCCCGCATACGAAATGATATTAGGGCTTACGTTCAGACGGACATCCAACGCTTCGCTGGCCAATGTCGTCCCGACAGGGATCGCTATTGAAGAAATCTGATAAGCCCCGGCGGGAAGTTCAATAAAAAAATAACTGGGCTGGATATCCTGGGGATTCCATAAAAGTTTCTTTTGGGACAATTTGTCCCCAATGTAGAGTTGGTATCGTTGAGCAGGGTCTTTCAAATTCTCAAAAATAAGACGCACATAAGATGTCTTCAGGAGCCCTTGAAAATCGGCCTTTGCGAAAATAACTCCTTTGGAAAATGTATATTCCCGCAAATCTTCGTCTTTGATATTTTGCAATTCTGTGGATTTTTCTTGAGATTCGGACAATGGGGCAACAGTTTCTTCCGGAGGGATTTCAGGGTGACGATCAATTTTATCAACTTTATTCACTGACAAAGGAGGGATATCTTGGCGGGGTGCTGTTTGACAACCCAGTAATGTAACCGAAGACGCTATCACAAGAATAAAAATTTTACGCATTGCGCATTGATGTTGATGAAGTTCTTAAGTAATGCCCTTAGTCTATCAGAAAATAGAGGATCTGCACAAGATTTTTCAAGCGGCCCGGGGACGTAACCCTGAGAAATGCTAATGCATTTCTCAGGGCAAAAAAATAGCGGAAGGTTTCGGCCTTCCGCTATTAATTACTTGCGCTTTTGGCGCAAGCGTTAAGTCAGAACCGCTGACTTTTTGGGGGAGAAGATCTTGTTTTTCCAGGTAATTTGGATATTCAAAATATGATGGAACTTTACTCTATAGAGGAATCGATTTTGACTTAAATAAAAGCTGCCTTGAACCTCAAAATCAACTCGTTCAATGCCCGATTGGGTATTAAAGTACTTCTTGATATAAACCTCAGGGGGCTTAATTTCTTGCTGCATTTCATCGGCTTCTTCTACCTTATATTCAAAGCTTTTAATCACTTCAGTGAGGCAATCTTTATCTTCGGTCGTTTGGCTCAACGATAAAGATTTTAAGCGCTTTTTCAGGTCATTTTGCTTTTTAAATATGATGTTTTTCATCATCTGCCCCTTTGTTATACTGGAAGTATAACATCCTGTTGAGGCCAAACAAGATGAAATGGCCGATTTTGGGAAACCGCTTCCTTTCTTGGGCTCGTCCGGGAATTGAGATGGTCAACAGGGAAAAAGAAATAGGGGGAAAAATTGATATTATGGAAGGGGCTTCAAATGTAGGCTGAAACGAGGCGGCTATAAGCCATAAAGTATTAGCATACAAGAACTTATGACTTATTTTTTCTAAAAGGCAGAGGGACTTGAGATTCCTGGCCGTTAAGAAGGCGGCCGATATTGGGCCGGTGCCTAAGGACAACAAATATGCAGAAAACGACCCCTAAGACCATAATCTCAAAAGGCTGATTCGTTAAGAGCATAAAAAACGGCAGGCAAACGGCCGCCACAATCGAAGCTAAAGAAACATAGGCCGAAAGCAAAAAAGTTGCCAGCCAAACAAAAATCGTTAAGAATAAAACAGGGCGAATGACCGCCATTTTGATCGTTAATCCGATCAAAACCCCTAGGCTGGTGGCAATTCCCTTCCCCCCTTTAAACCCCAGAAAAATCGTCCAGTTATGGCCGATGACAACAATCACCGCGAGAAGAATTCGGGAAAGATTGGTTTGCAAATGCAACACATCCGCCACAAGCGTTACAACAACCATTCCTTTAAGAATATCGATCGCAAGGACAAGGATTCCTGGCCATTTCCCTAAGACACGAAAGACATTTGTGGCGCCAACATTCCCGGATCCGTGCTGGCGGATATCAATCCCTTTGTACAATCTTCCTATAATATAAGCTGTCGGGATCGATCCAATCAAATAACTTAAAACCGCGCCAAGAAAAAACATCATTTCGCTTCCTCCCCATGATTTAACATTTGAAGACCTTTCCTTAAATAATCCAATCCTGAGATGACGGTGATGACGACCGCGATCGACCAAAGATAAGGTGAATAAATCCACTGAAGCAAGACACCGTAAATCGATAGGATTTGAAAAAACGTCGTTAGCTTGCCTAAAAGAGTGGGACTGATTTGAATACTGCCGTGAATCATTTGAATGACAATCGCCCCTAAAATTAATATCATATCACGGCTGATCATGACGACAACTATCCATAGGGGAAAACGCACATTAGGGAAATTGATGCCGGCGCTATACAAACAAACAAAAGCACTAATCAGAAGGATTTTATCCGCCAAGGGATCCAGAATGGCGCCTCCTTTTGATCGTTGATGAGGTTGCCTAGCCAAGTACCCGTCCAGCATGTCGGTCAAAACAGCGAACGTAAAAATCCCTAAAGCAATCCAGCGCAAATGACCGTTGGCCGGAGAATAATAAAGAACGGCCACAATGAAAAAAGGGACGGAAAGAATACGAAGGATCGTGATTTTATTGGCGGTTGTTTCCATAGGTTAAGGGGTGCATAGTCGAACTTGGCAACTACCTGTCGTTACTCTAGTGATAGCGTTCTATCGGCGGAAACGGCGCAAAATTGAGATATCGATTGATCTGCCTTTCCCCGCTTAGGCCCTACCGCCACGAGTCAGGACGCTTTAACACCTGATGACCATCCATCTTAATAATATCATCAAATTGACATGTTTCCAGATGTCGCTCTTTTAACTTAATATGGAAATCCGCCACCTGTTTTAACTCTTCAGCTCTGCGCCCAATGGGGATGACAATACCAACCTGTTTGTTGGGAAATGTCTTTTTTACAGCCTCAACAGCCGGAATCAAATCACTGTCTCCCGAAATGATAACAGCCTTGTCCCAACTATCAGCCACAGCCGTCTTGAAAAGATGGATTGCGATATTAACATCTGTACGTTTTTCTTCAAAAGTTCGATAACTTTTTCCGCAGACTCGGCAAACTCGGTCAACGTTTCTAAATTCCCCAAAAATAACCTTCACTCCTACCAATTGGAGAGCCTTAACGTAATTTTGATGTTTAGCAAGTTTTCTGGAGTCCCAGGTAGCGTAGGTGGTGAAATAAAATATCTCTGAAACAGTATCTTTACTGCCGGTGAAGCATTGATTCAATTTAGCGAGGTTAAGCCATTTATATTTGTGGTAGGCGGGTTCGGAATCGAGGGAATGAAACAAGTTAAAACCATCAATAAAAAATGCGGTTCGCGCCATAAAAAATTCCTTATATAA
>JAGVNC010000004.1 GCA_020053475.1 Candidatus Omnitrophota bacterium
GCTTGCCCGTGGATGAATGGCTTTTCGCCCAAAGGGCGTCGAGCGAAGCTCGAAATGTGGAAACAGGTGCCACGGGTTTTACCCGTGGGGTTTCCACTTCTATTAACGCTTTATGGCAATCTTGATATCGTTTGCCAAGCAACATACCAAGTCACTCAAATGGGTTCTTTTATTAAGGAAGGCTTTGTGATCCTCCGGCCATCTCCGTTCGACTTTCTTGTTAATCCTATAGCGCTTAATACCATGATTGTGATGATTTTATTTTACTTAATTATTCCTCTTTTAATTTTGATCAGCATCAGGAAAATGGGACAGCAACCTCCTGATTCTCAATTTAAGCCCTAATCGTCCAATTGCCCAAAATGAACCCGGGGTCACATTGTCTAACAATTGGCCTCCCAGCCGCCGCTAAAAAATGATGGAAACCCTAGAAGGGTTAAGGTATATTTAAACGAACAAAAATCAGTTATCAAAACAGAAAGGCACGACAAATGATTACAAAATTACAATTAGGCGCAAGGATCATCTTAGGATTAATCTATCTTATATTCGGAGGCATGGGCCTCGCCATCGCCTTAGGCCTCATGGCGATGCCTGATCAGCCGATGCCAGAGGCAGCCACAACCTATATGATCGGGATTATGGCCGCGGGGTATTTTTTCCCACTCCTTAAAATTACTGAAGTTGTCAGTGGATTACTGCTTTTAACGGGCTTTGCAGCGCCCGTGGCGCTTGTGATCCTGGCACCGGTAACATTGCACATCATCTTATTTCATCTTTTTTTAACACCCGGCGCGGGAAACATCGTGCTTCCCTTGATGATGGGCATCGCGCACATCGTTGCGATGAGTGGCTATTGGAATTTATACAGGCCGTTGTTCGGGAAAAAGTAGATCAAATAGGGCGCTGGGGCTCCGGCAATTCCACACACACCGCGCACAATTCCGCAATTCCGGGGACACACACCGTAACCCGAATTCAGGCGCCAGCGCCTGAATTCAACCGCCGGCGGTTGAATTGTAGTGTAAAAACGGCCGCGTGGCCGCAATTCACCAGGCGCCTAGTATTAGGCATTTGGGACACAGACCTAACCCCTAATTAGATCAGGTTACGGTGTGTGTCCCGAATAGTTTCGAATAGTTTCACAACTAATAAAATGTCATCAAACTTAGATATATATAAAAAACAATTACATGATCTATGTAGCCTTGGCTTAGATTTAGTCAAAGATTTAGCAGGCTTAGTACAAAATAATGAGTCAAAAGGCAAAAAATTAGGAACTCTTTTTTTTAGCAGATACCAAGAATGGTACTCTCAATCAAGAGCAGTAGTTACTCAGCTTTTACCTGAACGCCTGGAAGAATTTGAACGCCTGTACAGAAAGGATGATAAACGAAAGCAAATGAAATCAGATAACTACACGATTCAAGATTGGCTACTTGGAAACAGATCGGGAGAAGATCACCTTGGAAAAAAATATTTTAATGATGCTGGGGTAACGTTTATGTCATTTCAACAACAAGTTGAAATATTGAGTAGCGCTGCAACAAGGTTTAACAGCTCGCTTTATAATATCAAACAATTGGTGCAGGCCGATCTGTTCGATTCGGAAATCGATTGTGCTAAAGAGCTACTTAAAAAAGGCTTTGCTCGTGCTGCTGGAGCTGTTGCAGGTGTTGTTCTAGAGAAACATCTGTCACAAGTTTGCGAAAATCATCAAGCGAAGATGTCTAAAAAAGACCCGGGTATTTCTGACCTTAATGATCTTTTAAAGAAGTCCGAAATTATCGAACTTCACAATTGGAGATTTATTCAACGTCTAGCTGATCTTCGAAATTTATGCGATCACAACAAAGAGCAAGAGCCTAAAGATAGCGAGATACAAGAATTGTTGGATGGTGTTGATAAAATAATGAAAACAATATTTTAAACATAACCACTGGGGAATTCCGGGGACACGTATCGAACTAAAGGCCTTCACAGCCACCTCACACGCGGCTTGACATTGCCCGCTTCATCAAGTATCCTTAGAGTAAGGATGTAAGGAAGTAAGTAAGCGGCCCCCCCTAGGGAAGTAAACAAAAGGAGAATTTGATGACAATTATTGAAACCGCAAAAATAACGACCAAAGGGCAGGTGACGATCCCAAATCGGGTCAGAAAAATCCTGCATTTAAAGGAAGGTTCATCCGTTGCCTTTAGCTTGACCAAGGAAGGTATTGTGATTTTACCCTGTAAAGTAACAGCGGAGTCCCCTTACAGCACGGCAGAGTGGGGCAAAATCGAGAAAATGGTTTCTGAAAAAGGGAAAACATACGCCGATCCAGCCGCCGCAAAAAGACATCTTAAAAATTTATAAAACTCATGCGATTTGAATTTAAGCCTTCCTTTGATCGCTCTATCAAGCAACTTCCGCAGAGAGACAAAGAAGGAATAAAAACAGCCGCTATTCAACTTGTCGATATTCTGTCTCACGACAGGTATATTTACAAAGGAATTGGATTAAAACGATTAAGAGGCAATTTCTGGGAAGCGCGAAAGGGCATTAAGGTACGCATTCTTTTCCGATGGGAAGGGGCTTTGGTTGAGTTTGTGCTGGCCGGGAATCACGACGATATTAAAAAATTTCTCAAAAACGCCTAAAACATGATCAGTGGAAACCCCACGGGTAAAACCCGTGGCACCTGTTTCCACATTTCGAGCTTCGCTCGACGCCCTTTGGGCGAAAAGCCATTCATCCACGGGCAAGCC
>JAGVNC010000035.1 GCA_020053475.1 Candidatus Omnitrophota bacterium
AACGTGCCTGGCATAATAATTTTAAGCTCTCAGGAAGCTTAAGGAATTAGGACATTTTTATTTTGGTAGAACTAGGACATTTTAATTTTGGCTTGACATTCACAGGAAATCTTATTGAAAAATAATCCGGAAGATATTAGAATAACAGCTTAAACTTAAACTTAAACTCAAAACACAAAACTCTAAATCCTAAATAAATTCAAAAAACAAAATACAAAATTTGGACTTTGGATTTTTATGACTCCCATTTGTGATTACCACATGCACACTCCTCTCTGCGGCCACGCCGTAGGCCTTCCGTCCCAGTACGTGGAACGGGCCATTGCCCTAGGATTAGAAGAGATGGGATTTTCCGATCATGCTCCCCTCGTCCATATCGTGGACCCTAAAATATCGATGTCGCATGGCCAACTCCCCTTGTATCACCAGATGATTGAGGACGTTCGCAGCCGTTACAAAAATAAAATCCGGATTAAAATCGCCGTTGAAGCTGATTTTATCCCCGGCTACGAAGCAAAAACCAAAACGATTTTGGACGGGTATCCTTACGATTACGTCATCGGCTCGGTGCATTTTATTAAAGATTGGGGTTTTGATAACCCTGATGAGCGCGACGGCTGGAATGAGCACAACGTCAATGCTGTCTACCATGATTATTTTGATCTCTTGCGGCAAAGCGCGAAGGCCGGCATTTTCGATATCATGGGGCACGTCGATTTGGTCAAAAAATTCGGAAATCGCCCGACGCAAGACATGACACAAGAAGTGCGTCAGACCGCCCAAGTTTTCAAGAAAGCAGGTGTCGCGGTTGAGATCAATACATCGGGGTTGCGTAAACCTGTCAACGAAATGTATCCGCAGCTGGCGCATTTAAAAAAATATTGCGCGGCGGGTGTCCCTCTCACGTTCGGCTCTGATGCGCACGATCCCAAAGATGTCGGCGCTGATTTTGCCGCGGCGGTGGAACTGGCGAAGAAGGCGGGATACTCGGAATATGTTTTGTTTGAAAAGAGAAAGATTGTTGACAGGATAAAATTATAAAATCCAAAACCCTAAATCCTAAATTCTAAATAAACTCAAAATTCAAAACACAAAATTTAGGTTTGGAGCATTTGAGTTTTGGGTTTATTTTGGATTTAGAGTTTAGAGTTTTTTAGAGGAATTTATTATGATTTCTATTCAAGGGTTCGACCACGTCGCACTCAATGTTAAAGACATCGATAAATCCGTCGCATTCTACACCAAAGTGATCGGGCTTAAAATCACCGAGCGTGAACCATCCAAGCCGGGCATTGAATATTTTCTGGATTGCGGCCCTTCTCTATTAGGAATCATTCAAGCCAAAGATTTAGATAGCCGACATCCTTTTGCCAATGAAGGCGTGGGCGCGAATCATTTTTCATTCCGCATTCATGCCAATGATTTCGACGGCTTTATCAAGCATTTAGAATCCCACAATATCAACATTGAATTTGCGAAAAAGCGTGACAAATCGTGGTCGCTGTATTTTTACGACATTGACGGCAATAAACTTGAAGCCACAGCCTGGCCTCGGGAAGACGGCCTGGCGGCGGAGAAGTTGCAAAAGTTGATGTATGATCCAAAAGTAAAGCAATGGAAAAATTATTGAAACTCTAAACTCAAAACTCTAAATCCGAAATAAATTCAAAATCCAAAACACAAAATTTTATTTTGGAACATTTGAATTTTAGATTTATTTAGAGTTTTAGATTTAGAGTTTAGGATTTGAGCGTTTATGCTTACAGTCGGTCAATCAGCCCCTGATTTTAACGTCCACTCCTCCAACGGCAAGACCGTCTCCCTTAAAGATTGTAAAGGGAAGAACGTTGTCCTCTATTTTTATCCTAAGGACGACACGTCCGGTTGCACGGTTGAAGCGTGCGGATTCCGCGATGAAATCAAATCAATGGGAAAATTGAATGCAATTGTTTTAGGCGTGAGCCCGCACGACATTCATCATTGATGAGGCCGGCAAGATTTCGCACATTTTTGAAAAAGTCAAGCCTGAAAGCCACAATCAGGAAATTTTAGAGGTGTTAAAGCAGCGTTGATTATTTCTCTATTCTCTGCGCGTAGCAGAGGATGTAATCGTTGCAGTCCAAAAAATAAAATTCTTCCATTCCGTAAAACGTCGTGTGCAAATCGCGCACGATGATCACTTCATCCTTCAGCGCTTCGTATTTCCCTTCAATGTTTTGGACCTCAATAAAAAACGTAATGCTCCCCCCGATTTTTAATTTCGCCATCGAAGGGATTTCCTGGGCCATGCTTTCACGGCGTTGAAACATGATTTCAACGATCCCATGTTTCATCAGTGCCCAATCGAACTCTCCCTTTGGGGGGACGGTGGTGATGAGTTTAAAGCCGAGGACGTCGCGGTAGAAATCGATCGTTTCATTGACGTCATTGACCATGAGGTTGGGGGTGAGTTTTTGGGGCATTGGAGTCTCCTATGACCAATTCAGCAGGCAGGCCTGCTGAAATCTTATGTTAACTTCCCTGACGCACCGGGTGCGTAGAGTATTAACAACCCTGGGGGTTATCACTCCCGGGGTTGAGTTAGAACGCAGCGTTTTTGGATGTATTTCTCCAAAATATCGATAAATTCTTCTTTAATGCGCCCGCCTTTAAGGGTTGTCATTTCCCGGCCGTCCGCGTAAACAGGCGCAATCGGCGTTTCCGATGTGCCGGGCAAACTGATGCCGATGTCCGCGTGCCGGCTCTCCCCCGGGCCGTTAACGACACAGCCCATCACCGCGATTTTAAGCTTCTCCACCCCCGGGTACTGCTTTTTCCAAAGAGGCATTTTACGGGCAATGTGATCATTGATGTCTTGCGCGAGGATTTGAAAATCATTGCTGGATGTGCGCCCGCATCCCGGGCAACTTGTCACGCTGGGCTTAAAATAACGCAACCCCAGCGATTGCAGAAGATTTTTGCAGACATCGACTTCCCTGGAACGCGGCACGCCCGGCTGCGGGGTGAGTGACACACGGATCGTGTCGCCAATTCCCTGTTGTAAAAGGATGCCCAACGCCGCCGAGCTTGCTGAAATCCCCTGGACGTCGCCGCCAGCTTCAGTCAATCCCAAATGCAACGCGTAGGAGCATGCTGTTGCAAGGCGTGAATAGACATTAACCATGTCTTGCAAGATTGACATTTTGACACTGATGATCATTTTGTCTTCACTCATGCCTAATTCATGAGCTAATTGCGCACTCCCCAGCGCGCTTTGAATCATCGCGTCGTAGGTCACTTCTCTAAAATCTTTAGGCTCAGGAAGGTTGGCATTGTCATCCATCAATTGGGTCAATAATTCTTGATCGAGCGATCCCCAATTGACGCCGATGCGCACCGGTTTGTTGTATTCGAGGGCAATTTTAATAATAGCGCTAAAATTCTCATCGTGTTTTTCCCCGCGGCCGACATTTCCGGGATTGATCCTGTATTTGGCTAATGCCTGGGCGCAGTTGGGGTGTTTGCGTAATAGCGTGTGGCCGTTAAAATGAAAGTCCCCGATGATGGGTGTTTGTAGCCCCTTGTCCCGCAGGCGTTTGATGATTTCCGGGACCGCACGCGCCGCGTCGTCGTCATTGACGGTCCAGCGCACCAATTCCGATCCGGCGTCAATCAGCTGGATTGTTTGCTGGAGCGTTTTGTCGACGTCAGCGGTGGGCGTGTCCGTCATCGATTGGATGACGACAGGATGTTGGCTGCCAACGGCCACAGAGCCAATCATGACAGTCGGTGTTTCTCGGCGAGGGATTAGTTGCATATTAAAAGGGTTAGAGGGTTAAAGGGTGAGAGGGTTAGAGGGTTAAAGGAAATGAGAATTGATTGAAATTTAATTTTCTCCCCTTTTACCCCAAACCCTTTAACCCTCTAACCCTTATTTCCTATTTTATTATTATTCCACCTATGTTATAATTACTCAAATTATACGTAAGTTTGCTAAACAAATCAAAGGATAATTTCGTCGTCCCTAAAGGGACTCCTCAATTTTCTTCTAAAAAAAAGGAAGATTTCGTCATCGTGGAAATATATTTAGCTAAATCACAAGGATTTTGTGCCGGTGTGGCCAGCGCGGTTGATGTGGTGGAAAACGCCCTCAACAAATATGGCGCGCCTCTCTACGTCTTTCATGAGATCGTGCACAATACCTACGTTGTCGATGGGTTTCGCCAGCGCGGTGTCGTGTTTGTCGAAGACATGGACGAAGTCCCTTCCGGTGAACGGGTGATTTTCAGCGCCCACGGTGTCCCTCCGAAAGTGATTGAGAAAGCCAAACAGCGGAATCTCAACGTGGTTGACGCGACATGCCCTCTGGTGACCAAAGTCCACAACGAGGCCGTCAAATTTTCTTCCCATCAATTCGAAACCGTCTTGATCGGCCATCGCGGCCACCAAGAGCTGATCGGCACGGCCGGCTATGTTGACCCTAATCTTTTGCACATTGTTGAAACCGAAGACGACATCGACCAATTAACGATCGATCCTAATATTGAGGTGGCCTACATTACTCAAACGACACTCTCGGTCGATGAAACAAAAATGATGATCGAGAAGCTGAAACGAAAATTCCCTCGCCTTCAAGCGCCCCCTCGCTCTGATTTATGTTACGCGACGACGAATCGCCAAAATTCCGTTAAAGAGTTGGCGCAAATCTGCGATCTCATTATTATTTGCGGGTCTCCGAACAGTTCGAATAGCAATCGTCTTCGCGAAACAGGCGAAAAAGCGGGATGCCCCAGCACCATCATCGATCAAGCGCAAGAATTGGGCATGAACCTTCTAAAAGGAAAAACCAAAATCGGGATCTCTTCGGGCGCCTCGGTGCCGCGAGTCATTGTCGATGAACTGATTAATCGCATCCGCCAGGAATATCGGAATGTTGTCGTGCATGAGTATGAAAACCCGGAGAAGAATATCGTGTTCGCGTTGCCAGACATTTAAAAAAGGAAACTCTAAATCCAAAACTCTAAACCCTAAATAAATCCAAAACTCAAATGTTCAAATTTTTGAGTTTTGAATTTTGAGTTTATTTTGGATTTAGGGTTTGGGATTTAGGGTTTATATGCTATGGCTAAACTCATCATCGACAACGTTGAAAACGAAATCCCCGATGGCGCGCAAATCGCCGAAGTTTGTGAAAAGGCCGGGATCCCCTTTAGCTGTAATTCAGGAGTGTGCGGGACATGCCAAATTGAAGTCCAGGAAGGCGCCGATAACCTTAATGAGATTAATGATGAAGAAAATGCGTTGGGGATGGACCGGAATAATCGGCTAAGCTGTCAGTGTAGGATTAAACAAGGGGTTGTTAAAATAACCTATTAAATAAATCCGAAACACGAAATTCGCCCGCCCCGCCGCTTCGCGGCTAAAAGCCGCGGGCCGGGGAAATACGAAATAAATTTTTAAATTTTAAGCTTAAATATTTAAACATTGTTTCGGATTTCGATATTCGGATTTCGAATTTTATCTTATGTTTAAACTTTCCCCCACTCCCTTAGAACAAACAAACCTGCGCGAAGGCTTCAAGGCCAGTAGCGCCGGGGCATTTGCCAGCTTTGAAGGATGGGTACGCAATCATCAGGATGGGAAGAGTGTCGTTACCCTGGAATATGAGACCCATCCTCCTTTGTGTGAATCCGAAGCCCAAAAAATCTTTGATGAAGCGCGTTCCAAATTTTCCGTAATCGACGTGCGTTGTTTTCATCGCGTCGGCAAATTACAGATCGGCGAGATGGCCGTGTGGGTCGGTGTGTTAGCCGAACATCGCAACGCTGCGTTTAAGGCCTGCCGTTACATCATTGATGAATTAAAAACACGTCTGCCGATTTGGAAGAAAGAATATTATTCGGAAGGAAGTTCTGAATGGATTGGTGCTGAGGCTGGTGCGGGTGGTGAGCTCCTGGGCCCCTCCGCCCGGCGTGGATCCTCCCAGGATCTCACCCCCCACGCCAGCCAATTCAGCGAAGCTTCTTACTACTCCCGCCAAATTAATCTTCCAGAATTGGGACAAGAAGGCCAACAAAGACTTAAAAACGCTAAAATCCTCGTCGTTGGCGCCGGTGGATTAGGATGCGCGGCATTGACCAGTTTGGCCGGCGCGGGTGTTGGGACAATCGGGATTTGTGAATTTGACCTCTTAGAAGAAAGTAATTTGCACCGTCAATTTCTTTACGCCCACCAAGACATCGGCCAACCCAAAGCGTCATTGGCGGCCCGCCGGCTTCAAGAACTGAACCCTTACATTCATATTATCATCCATCCGCAAAAATTGGATGCCATGAACGCGGCTGAAATCATGAAGCCTTACACGATTGTCCTTGATTGCACGGACAATTTCCCCGCAAAATTTCTGTTGAATGACGCGTGCTTCCTTCTTAAAAAAATTTTAGTCCAGGCGAGCATTTATCAAAATGAAGGCCAATGCCGGATTTACCGTCCCGGGCCCGCCGGATGCCTGCGCTGCCTTTGGCCGTCCATCCCCGAGGAGGAATGCATCGGCAACTGCGCCCAGGCCGGGGTGTTAGGCGTTGTCCCCAGCGTTTTCGGCCATTTGCAGGCGTGGGAAGTGCTGAAAATAATTGTCAGGATGGAAGGACAACTCCATCAGCAAACGGTGCTGGGAAATCTGCAAACGCATCATTGGGAAACGATCGAACAAGTCGCTGACCCTGATTGTCCGCTGTGCGGTTCCTCTCCGTCGATTATTGTTTTGGAAAAGGAAAATTACAATCCCTCCTCGCCATTGACCGTTTCATTTGCAGATATCGCTAAGGGCCGTCTCAAGAAGTATATTTTGATCGATGTGCGGGAAGCCAGCGAGCGGAAAAACGATCCGATTCTCGGGATCGAGACACGCTCACTTCCCGTCAGCCGTTTCTCGATTGACGATATTCCGTATTCCCACAACGAAACCTATGTGTTGATTTGCGCCAAGGGGATCCGTAGCTACGCCTTGACCCAACAGCTTTACGATGAAGGATTGACCAATTTTAGGTCGCTGAAAGGTGGATGGGAAGAGATTAAAAGAACATTAAACACTAAATCCGAAATCCAAAACTCTAAATAAATACAAAATACAAAATCCAAAAGTTAGATCGCGAAGTACTTGAATTTTGGGTTTTGGATTTATTTAGGATTTAGAGTTTTGAGTTTAGGATTTGTTTCTACTGGAGTTTCATGCCTGAAATGACCTTGCTCTCTTCCGACATCCAACTCGACAAAAAAGCCCCGTTAGCCAATTACACGACGTTTCGTCTGGGCGGCCCTTGCCCTGTCCTTCTTAACTGCCGTACTCCTCAACAACTTGAACAGGCTGTTGTGTATTTAAGCTCTCAGCACATTCCCTTTATTCTGATCGGCGGGGGATCGAACCTTGTTGTTAGCGATGAGGGCGTTGATTGTCACGTGATCCGTTATGTCAATGAAACGCCCTTGATTGAACGCGATGGCGATGAATTGATTGTGGCCGCCAGTACAAGTTTAGATGCGCTGGCGCTTTACGCGGCCCAGGCGGGATTGGAAGGCGTCAATTACACGAGCGGCATCCCCGGTACCGTCGGAGGAGCTGTCGTCGGCAATGCGGGTGCTTTTGGCCGCCAGATCGGTGATGTTCTTGTGTCTGCAACATTACTGACTAAAGCCGGAATTAAAAAAAATGTAAAGGCCAAAGACCTGGGGTTTCGTTACCGCCATTCTATTTTAAAGGAAACCGAAGATATTGTTGTTTCCGTTAGATTACAGGTCAAACCGGCAGATTCGAAAAAATTATTGGCCGAACGTGACGAAACATTGGCACTGCGCAAATCCAAGCATCCCGATTTGACGACGCACCCTTGTGCCGGGAGTGTCTTTCGCAACATCGAACCCACCTCCAAAGCCGGAAAACGCCAGGCCACAGGATGGTTTTTGGACCAAGTCGGCGGCTGCTCGCTCAAGCACGGCGGAGCGCTGATTTTTGACAAACATGCCAATATTATCGTCAAAGGCCCCGGATGTAAAGCCCAGGATGTTTACGAGCTTTCCCAAAAAATGGCGGCCCTCGCGAAAGAAAAATTTAATTTAGATTTAGTGCGGGAAATCCGGATGGTGGGAAAATTTCAAGGAATGCCGGATGGTATCCAAAATATCATGTGGTAATTTTTATAATTAAATCCAAAATCCTAAACTCAAAACCCTAAATAAATCCAAAGCTCAAAATTCAAAATAAATTTTTTGTGTTTTTAATTTTGTGTTTATTTTGGATTTAGGATTTAGAGTTTTGAGTTTAATTTAATAAACTTACCTCCTCCAACTCCCTCGCTCGCATGGTATTTTCTAATTCTTACTTTCCTACTTCTCTACTTGCGGATATTCGCCTAGTATGCTATAGTTGAAGTAACTCGGAGGAAACTTATGACAGTGATTATGACCACAAAAAACCAAGTGACGATCCCTAAAAAAATCGTCGACGCCCTTGATTTAGACAAAGGTGCTATGTTCGATGTCAAAGTTGTTGGTAATAAAATTGAGCTAATCCCTTTAGAGGTCGTGGAACGAGTGTTTAGCGATGAGGAATACAAGAAATTGGATGCTCTTGTTCAGAAACAAAAAGAGAAAGCGAAGAAAGTCACGTCCAAATTCATTGACAGCATCAAATAAACTGCATGCCGCTCATTCTTTATTATTATCCTTCTTTTGAACGCAGCCTGAAATCGTTAGGTCCCGAACAACGAAAAATTGTCCGGCAACTCCTCAGCGCCGTTCAGGTTTACTATGCCTCAGATTGTCAAATCGAGGAAGCGCAGAAGATCGCCCCTCGCTTTTTTTATAAGCAACTGCGTAAACCGTATTACGAGGCAGGCATCGAAAGCACACTACGGGTCATTATCGAAAGGGAACAATCACGGTGTGTTGCCGTCTTAGCGGGCAATCATGACGACATCAAGCGTTTCCTCGCCAACGAGTAGAATCATCAATTTAATAAACTGACTTCTTCCAACTCTCTTGCCTTTAATTGATTGTGAGATTTTTGATTCCCGTCTGGTGAGGTTTTCTTTCCGTAATCGCTGGGTAGTTGGTCCTCAATATTCATCCCCAGAAGAAGTGGTAGGTTTGTGACAGGCGTCACATTGATGATAATCGGCAGGAACCCTTCGATGTGCATCGTTTCGATGGGCTGTTGTGGTAGGGGCAGCGGCACACCATTGCCATCGCGCTTGATCTGCAGGTCTAATAAATTCGGATTAAGATTAATCCCTCCGTCGCGACGTACACTGATCGCGGGTTGTTCGGCCGTTGCTGGCACCATCGCCCCGTCGGTAGGTTCGGTCACGATCACAACGGCCCCCTCATCAAGTTCGAGAGAAGTTCCCACGATCACTTCATTGGGCTTCGATCGCGGATCAGCGGTTTCTTCAACAGAAATCAACGCATAACCTCCGATGCCTATCCCGAGAGAGCCTCGTAAAAATTGAGGTCCGCCGATTTCTTGACCAGCTTCATTGATGGCAACGAAGACCAGATCACCATCCGCATTTCTCCTAACAATCCCATCATGCCCTTCTTTGTCTTTTCCAAATCTTAGTCTCATCCCCTCGGCCACCAACATTTTTACTGGGTATACGTAGCCACCGGGAATATACGTAACCCTTTCGGCTGTTGCCATCATCGCCCCGTCGACAGGTTTGATCGTAGGATATTGAGGGTTGATCTGTATCGCTGCTAAGTAGTCTTCAATAGGAACATCTTGATATTGTGCGAAATCGTGAATAACATCCGGTATTTTTGTGCCATTGCTAAGTTTAATGATTACCAAAAGGTAATCTTTGCCTCGAGTGGACTTTCTTTCTATTGTAATTTTGTTTTTATTCCGGGTATATGTCGATTTTTTCCCAAGTTCTATGTCACCTACTTTTGTAACCATCGCCCCGTCGGTTTCAAGAGGAAGAATTTGGCCGTAATTGCGGTAAACAGCCCGAAGTTGATCATCGACATTAGGAACATATTTGTTTAATCCCACAGCATTTAGTAATTCTTTTTGAGCCGCCAGGGATATTTTTTCGGCTTGAAGAAAATTGTCCCGTTTCTGTCTGCCGATATTTTCTTTGTCGACTGCAGAAAAAATCTGCGTATAAAAACGAATTGTCTGCGAAGTTCCTGAAGGCCTGATGGTTATGTAATTCTTACTTTTTATAAAATCATCTCCTGGCTTGAGATTCGGATCTTCAAAAAAGAATCGTATCCCTTCATCGGGAAATCCGGCATAATGCTGCTCATCATACCGGCCAGAAGCGAATTCAACCGCACCGATCACTTTACGCCCCGCCAATAGAAAAGGATGATCACTTTTTGCCTGTTGATTAGCCAAATCTTTCCATTCTTGGGCTTTTTTAAGCAAATTGATTTTTTCGGTCACACCTTCGGCCCCTTCAAAAGATCCGACACGGGGCAATGGTTTATTGGCTGTGGCATAATGGCCGATTTGTAAATAAATTCCATCCAGAAGTTCAAAGAGTGTTGTCCCTTTGTCTTTGGCATAAGCTGCGATTTCCGCGGCTAAAATACCAGCAAATGTCCCATCCTTATCATTAACATGATACCGTCGGAGAACCACATGTTTTCCAGCGAACGGATTTTCCGTTCATTTTAAAAGAACAAAATTGCAAAGGCACAGTTATTCTGTGCTTTTTACAT